>CAYOTH010000147.1:0-5353 GCA_964406835.1 uncultured Oscillospiraceae bacterium | reverse complement strand
AGCTTCTGCTGAAGCGCGCGTACATTCTCGCCCCGGCTGCCGACAGTCAGGCCGTCCGTCGTCTCCACGGAGGGCGCAACCGTGACGGAAGGCGCGACGCTGCCGGCTTCCCCGGTGCTCAGGCGAACATAGTCGCCCGAAATATAGCCCTTCTGCCCATTGTATTCAACGGCCAGCCAGTCTCCGCTGCGCGAAGTGACCGTCAGTTCGGCTCCCCGCTCCAGCAGCGCCAGCGATTTGCCGGAAGAGGACGGCGTATCACGCAGATACAGCTTTTTCGCATCGACGATGGCCTTCAGCGTGCCGCCGCCGCTCAGAATTTCAGAAAGCGCGGCGTATTCTGCGGAAACATAGCCGACCTTTCCATTGACGCTGACCTTCAGCCAGCCGTCCTCATCGGAAGAAATCAGCGTTAAATCAGAGCCCTTGCGCACGACCAGCAAAATATCAGCCCCGGTATCTGGCTGCGCGCGGACATTGACCTTCTGCGCCGTCACGGTATAGACCGCCATCGCCGCCAAAGCCCCCTGAGACGAGGTCGCCATAAAGAGTACCAGAGCCAGCGTGGCAATGCGCCCGGCCTTGCGAATCACTTTTCTTTGGGAATGCACCATGCTTCACCTCCATATATACCGCTCTATTATATTACGAATCTATTTCAAAATCAAGTTAAATAGCAATATTTGTCACAAGGCCAGTCGATTTCAAGGCTCTTGAACGCCGAAACCCAATTATTCCCGTTGGACGGGGGATTGGCCCCGCCCTGAAAAGCCTTATCTCTTGGGATCGAGCCTCTTGTCAAGCACACGCTTCGCAAATCCTCTACTCAACGACTCAATCAAGGTTCTTTTTCTTCTTAATACAATATCGATGACTTTCTATTTCCCGTTGGAGTTCCATCAACTCCGGATCTCCGCAGTTCTGGGTAAAGCTGTTTTTCATGAACCCCATTTGTGCCGATGGGACTTTTATTGCCTGTTCGGCTACCGTTCAAGCTTCTATTCTGTCCTATAAAATATCGCTCCCCGGCTCGTTTAAAAGTGTTCCTTTGCCAATCTCATCAGCCTGCTTTTTCAAGTTTTTTGCTCTGTGTCGATAGAAAAAAACAGAGAATAAATCTCTGAAATCTAATTGTCTTTATGGAAAATGGATAACGGCTTCTCCTTCAAAGGCTATTTTCATGCCTCCAAGCGGAACTTACGGGGATTGACAGCGCCCGTTCGGCTCTGTCAATAGCACGCTTCACTTCTCCAATCCCCCACTCTGGGATTCATTCAGGGTTCCATTCCCTCTTACTGTTTCCCGTTGGAATCCCTGCGACTACGTGGCTTCAGACTTTTTCTAAAGCTATCGCTGGCGGGTATAGCGCCCGTTCGCCCACAAAAAAAATGAGGACAGGCCATTTGGCCCATCCCCACTGTGTGCTTTATCAGCGGAAAATATTCTTCATCCAGCGTGCCGAACGACGCATATACAGCAACTGATCGCGCGCGCCGAAGTGCTCCATGGCGCAGATGCCGTCATAGCCGCGTTCATACAGACGGCGCACGATCTCGGCCATGGGCAATTCGCCGTTGCCCACCGGCGCGGGATAGAGCTTGCGTCCCTTGACGGAGACAACCGGCTCCTCGCCCGTCAGCGGCCGATAGCCGCGGTCCTTCATATGCACATGCTGAATGCGCGCCTCGAGCATGTCATAGGCCTTGAGCACATCCTGCCCGTGATAGAGGAAATTGCCGGTGTCAAACGTGCAGCCCAAACGCGGCACACGCTCCAGGAACCAGGTCACCTCTTCGGCCGTGCCGTAGGGCGCGCGCTCGGAGTCAAAATCCTCCAGCGTCACATGCAGCCCGCGCAGAGCCGCCTCGCTGCACAATTCGTCCAGCCCAGCCGCCATTTTATCGCGCACCGCCTCGCGATTATCGCCCTCTTCGACATAGCCGGGAATAGCCAGAATGTTGCTGGCATGAATCGCCTCGGCCATGTCGATCACGCTGTGGCACTCCTCCGTCTGCGATTTGTGGGCAAAATCAAAAAACGCATACAGGCCGCCCACTTCCAGGCCGGTCTGATTGAGCAGGCGCATAAAATCCTCGCGATTGGCAATGGCTCCGGCGTTGACCTCAACATAGTCCACGCCCGATTTTTTCGCTTCTTTCATGGCCGCCGCCAGCGTACATCCCTTCTGCGCCGAAATATCGCGCAGATGATCCAGGAATACGGATACTCTCATTGTGAAACTCCTTCGCTAATCATTGAATCAAGATGTTCCGGGCCTGACCATAGCCCTGCCCGCCCCGGGGCGTCGTATGGGGATAATCCGGGTTGATTGACAGCCGTCTGACGCTCAAGAGTGCCTCTTCCTCGGTGCAGGGCGCACCGCCCATGCACACTCCGCGGAAGATCACATTTTCTGCCGTGCAGATCAGATCCGGATCAAACAGCTCGCACCACATCGCCGGATCCTCATAGCCCTGCGTCCAGGTCGAAGATTTCGGGCCGACCGTCGCCAGCGCCATGCCGGCCTTTTTCAGCTCGTCTGCCGTCAGGCTCAGCTCAACGTCCTCAAAGAGGAGATTTTGGCAATCTGCACCGATTTCGAAAACGCCATCCAGCGACACCTCCGCCAGACCGCCGCTGCGCGCGTCAACGCGAAAGCGTTTGAAGGCCACATTGGCCATCAGGCCGGGAATATCCGAAAAATCCTGATCGTCAGCCGCCCGCCTGGCGTTATGGCAGCTGGGCTGCTGATACATTTTGACATTATAGACACCCGAAATATCCTCAAAGAGACAATTTTCAATGTTGCAAAGCGTCTTTTCGCCGTTTTTGTAGGTTTTTCGGCCGGGCAGCAGGCGCATTTCGTCGCCCTCGGCATGAACGCGGCGCACCGTGATGTTGCAAATCGTGCCAAAGGACGTGGCCGACGTATCCCAGTCCCAGCCATTGAGCGCCACGATGTCATCGCCGCAGGTTCCGCTCAGGTTTTCAATCAGGCCGCGCTCACTGGGGCCGTTGACATGCACGCCGTCCTTGCGGTAGTCGTCATAGAAAATGCCCGACACATGAAAATCGCGGCAGCCGGAGAGCAGCACGCCATATTGATCGCCGCAGCGCAGCACCATGTTGCGCACAGTCACCCGCTCGACGCCACTGAAGAAGATCGTGCCCAGCAGCACCCGGCTCATCTCGCGCAAGACCGGATCCGGATCATTCGGGCTGGAGGCACGCGCCGCTTCTTCCCAGATACCGCCCTCCACGGTGATATCGTGGTCCCAATTCTCGCAGCTGATAGCGCCATAGCGGCCATCGCGGACATTCCGGTTGCGCACCATGCAACCGCCGCAGCCTGCCTTCATACGCACAACGGTTTCAGGATGAACGCGGAGAGAATCTCCGCTTTCCAATATAATAGGTCTGTTGAGCTCAAGCGGCTCGTCCAGCTTCGGAACAGCGACGGCACGATAAAGGCGCAGAGCCTGTTCAATGGCCGCCACAACATCCGGTGCTTTTTGTATGTCCTCAATCATGAAGAATTCGCGGTTCAAACCGTTCATCTCCTTTCCCCTCTTCTGTATTATAATAAGAACCTCCCCACATGTCAACAAAAATTATTGCCTTGAACACGCTGAAACCTGAGAATATACTAAAAAACGATGTTTTTTGCCATTTTTCCTGCCACCATAGCCTGAAGACTTTCCCAATGTTCGGCAAAAAGTATGACATAAGGCTTCATCTTATACTTTTGCCTGAACTGTTAATAAAAGTCCCCTTTTTCACAACGCGCCGTTGTGTTAGAATAAGCACGTTTTGATCCGCTAAAAAACAGAGATGGAAGTGTTATCCCGTCATGTCACAATCAAAGCGAAGTCTCCTTCGCGAAATCGCCACCTTCTCCCTGCCCGCCATCGGCGAGAAAATGCTGATGACAGTCATTGGCCTGGCCAGCACGCTGTTCGTTGGCCGTCTCGGCACGGCCGAGCTGGCGGCGGTTTCGGTTTCCACGTCCGTGCTCAACATGCTGATGTCCTTCTACAGCGGCATCGGCCTGGGTGCCACCATACTCATTGCCCGCGCTCTGGAAGAAGAAAACGGCCAGGAGCGTGTGCGGCGACTGACCTTCCAGGCGCTAATGATCCTGCTGGCCTTCTCTGTCGTGCTGAGCTCAATCTGCTTTGCCTCGGCCGGCTGGCTGCTGGACACGCTTTTTGGCGGCTTGTCCGGCTACACGCGCACGCTGGGCATTCGCTATCTGCGCCTGTGCGTTCCGGCTACCATTGCCATGGCGCTGGACATCGGCGTTTCGGCCTGCCTGCGTGGCGCTAAGGATGCCCGACTGCCCTTCATCTTCACGACGCTGGTCAACGTGCTCAACATCGTGCTGTGCCTGCTGTTTATCTACGTCTTTAACTGGGGCATCGACGGCGCGGCCTGGGCTTACATCATTTCGACGCTGGCCGGTGGCCTCGCCAAGCTGATTCTCCTGGCTTCCGGCCGCAGCCGCATCACGCTGCGCCGCGGCTATGCGCTTCAGCTCAGCCAGATTCTCCTCATGCTGCGCCTCGGCCTGCCCGGGTTGCTGGAGCAGGTCTTTATCCAGTTTGCCTTCCTGGGCATGCAGATGATTACGGCCATGATCGGCGATGTAACGCTGGCCGGCTATCAGGTGGCCAACAACCTGCTCACGTTGCTCTACACCATCCCTGGCGGCCTCGAAATGACCACCGTCACGCTGACCGGCAATGCGCTGGGCCGCAACGACACCAAGCTGGCCCGCAGCTATGCGCGCACCATCTTCTACCTTTCCGAGATCACGACGATCGTGTGCGGCGTTTTCCTGTTCATCTTCGCCGGGCCGTGCGTATCGATTTTCACCAATGATCCCGAGGTCATCGCCAAGGCGCAGCACATTCTGCGCATCATGTGCTTCACGATCCCGCTGACCAGCTGCTTCCAGGGCATCAACGGCACTCTCAAGACCAGTGGCATGCTTTCCTTTGTCGTGGCGGTCTACATGATTGGCCCGTGGCTGCTGCGCGTTCCGATTGCCTATGTGGCCGTACGCTTCCTGCACATGGACATCTACGGCCTGATTCTGGGCTGCTTCTGCGATTACACCTTCCGCGCGCTGGCCGAGCTGATCGTCCTTCTGCGCGAGCGCTGGCTGCACCGTCATCTGCCAACTGTGTAGGGAGAATCAATTGGGAGTTGATTCATTTAAACCGCCTGGGTTGAACGCCCGGGCGGTTTTATTATTGGCCTCCGTCCTAAAGCAACAACCAGAAAAAAGGCCTTGGGCATAGCTCGGTGCTCGTAAGACAGTAAAACTGAATTTTGTGGAACAGGCATGATT
>CAYOTH010000146.1:0-5357 GCA_964406835.1 uncultured Oscillospiraceae bacterium | reverse complement strand
CCGCCTCTATTATATCAGAAAAGGCCGCTTTTTGCGACCTTTTTTGACAGGCTGCCCCCCACTTCAAGTGGGGGTTTTTATTTAGACAAAAAAGGTGCAAGGCTTCAGCGCCTCACGCCTTTTTAAGCATCTTATCGGTTCATCAGTCCGTCGATGGCCAGCGCGGTAATCGTGCCCTGCGCATCGGTCGTCACGGTATAGTGGATCGTGTTGTTCAGCACAGAGAAGGTGCTAATCGTCACGCCCTCTTCTTCCTTGGAAGAGCTGGCCTCGCCAAAGGCCGCCTTTGCCGCCTCCAGGGTGGAGCCAATGCGGATGTCGCCGGTGAGAATCAGCTCGCCGCCCATGTCCGCGGTCACTTCCAGTTCGTCAATAACGCTGTCCTTCAGCGCCTGGGCTTCCTCTTCCAGGTTGAACGAACCAACCTTCACCAGCGCCTCGCCGTTGTAGTAATAGGAACGATCGCCGCTCACACGGTTGCCGGAGCGCGCCTCGATTTCGGCCTCGGAGTCGCCAATCTTCCAGCCGTTGTTCAGCAGCGCCGCAACGGTATCGCCCGCCTTGTAGTGATGTCCGCAGAGAATGAACTCATCGTACGTCATAGACGCGGCATCCGGCAGATCGGCGCTCGGCTCGGCGAAATTGATCGTGCGGATATCGCCATACTTGCCGACCAGATCGCTGTGCATAGACACGCTTTTGAGCTTTCCGTCTTCATCGAAGTACAGGGTCCAGTTGCAGGTCATATCATCCAGGTAGTAGGTCAGGGTGTCGCCGGACGTCTTGCTGCTGGAGTCGGAACCCAACGCCGCAACGACGTCGCTGCACGTCGTCTCGCCCAGCACCAGGCCGCCCACGACCACGCCGGGGTTTTCACTCGCCCGCAGAGTGCAGCCGGTCGCCCACTTCTCATCAGGCGTCTCGGTGCAGTATTCCACGCGGATAGAGAAGGAAGTTTTGCCGTCATCCACCTGAACGTTCGGATAATACTTACCCTCTTCCAGCGCGCTGACATCCGGCACGTTCAGCCCGGCCTCCTTCAGCGTGCTCACCGGCACAGGGAAATTGCAGGTCACACCGCCCACGGTGCAGCTCATATCGCGCAGATCAATCGCAGACTCGGCGCCCGCCACGCCCATGCAAACGCTCAGCGCCAACACCAGCGCCAAAACAACCGAAACAATCGACTTCTTCATGAAAGATATCCTCCCTCATTTGTGTTCTTCTATATTGTATAATACCATTTCCCTCCCTCGCAAAACAGCGTCTTTCCCTATTCTTTACGTTTCAATCGTGTTAGTCTGCCCGGATCCGGCTGTCAGCATTGCCGACCCCGCAAACGCAAACTTGCCCGGCTTGAATCTATGGCCGGGCAAGTCGTCAAGATATATGAAAGCTTACTACTCCCTCAAACGCCGCTCGCAGGATTGGCGCGTGAGCGCAAGGGGAACCGCTCAGCCAGCCGCTCAGGCCTGGGCAACCAGACGGATGGCGTCGTGCTTTTCGCCGGTGATCCAGTCCACGTCGTCAGTCAGCCAGTCCATGATTTCGAGCTGGCGCGTTTCCCAGGCGATGGTGGAGGCCTTCTCAGCCTCAGTCATCTCATGATCGAAGGACTTGACCAACTCGCAGTAGCCAAAGATGTAGCCGTTCGCGTTCCAGATAGTGAAGTTGCTCTCCGGGCCCTCAGTGATCTTATCGCCACGCGCCTCGATCAGGCCGTCGTGACGGCGCTTGTACTCGGCAGCGCAGCCCTCCTTGAGGCGGGTGGCAAAGACGCGATGGCGAATCAACGACTTGTCCGCGCGCACAATGCCAATGTCGTGATACATCAGCGGCAGCGTTCCCTGCGCGGCAAAAACATCGCACAGCGGCTCCAGTGCCGCCTGCCAGGCCTTAGCCGCCGCCTGATCAGCCAAAGAGACCACCAGTTGATCGGGATATTCGCCGTAGCAGAACAGGAAATCGTCAATCGTCCACATGGAAAAATTGTCCACGCCGCAGCGCTTCACCGCCGCCGCTGCCTCATTCCAGAAGCCGGAAATCACAGAAAGCGCCTCGTCCTTTTTACCGGGCTTGAACTTCAAAACAAAGGGATCTCTCTTCATCCTCAGACACCTCTTCTTCAACATTTGGGGCCGTTAATGACAGGATATACCGCCGCACGCCTTTTGTCAAGAGGCTTTGGAAAAAAGCCGACACTTCAAAACGGCAATTATCAAATCGGAGTAAAATTTTCTCAATTATCTGTCTTTTACGATCATTTGATATTTTTCACACTTCGATTTTACATGAGAATTATAGGATAAGACCGTTAGAAGAAGAGAAGAGAGAAAAAAGAGAAGAGAGAGAGGAAATCGACGATGACGCTTACCAATGTCCTGTCGATGTTCGCCGGCGTGACCCTGCTGCTGTTTGGTATGGATACCATGGGCAAGGGCCTGGAGAAGCTGGCCGGCGGCAAGATGCAAACCATCCTCAGAAAGCTGACCTCCAACCCGATCAAGGGCTTTTTGCTGGGCCTGATCGTCACGGCGGTCATACAGTCCTCCGGCGCGACCACCGTGCTGGTCATTGGCTTCGTCAACTCCGGAATCATGACGCTGTCCCAAGCCGTGGGCGTCATCATGGGCGCCAACGTCGGCACCACCGCCACTGCCTGGCTGCTGAGCCTGGCTGAAGTGAGCGGCGCCGGCTTCATCGCCACCGTCTTCAACCCGAGTTTCTTCGGCCCGATCCTGGGCCTGTTCGGCATCGCCATGCGCATGTGGAGCAAGCGCGAATCGCGCCAGTATACCGGCTCCATCATGCTGGGCTTCGCCGTTTTGATGAGCGGCATGAGCATGATCTCCGCCGCCGTCAAGCCACTTTCGGGCGATCCGTCCTTTGTTCGCCTGTTCACGCTGTTCTCCAATCCGATGCTCGGCCTGATCGCCGGCGCGCTCCTGACCGCCATTTTGCAAAGCTCCTCAGCTTCGATCGGCGTGTTGCAGGCGCTGACTGTCACCGGCGCGGTTACCTGGTCCAGCGCCATACCGATTCTGCTGGGCCAGAACATCGGCAGCTGCGTCACGGCCCTGATCGCCTCGATCGGCGCCAACAAAAACGCCCGCCGCGCAGCGCTCATTCACCTGTATTTCAACCTCTTCGGCGCCATGGTTGTGCTGGTGCTGTTCATGCTGGTCAAAACGCTTTGGCAGCCGGCCTTCCTGGGCCTGTCCATAAGCGCCGTGGATATCGCCCTCTTCCACACCGCCTATAACCTCCTGGCCACCGCCGTCATGATGCCGCTGCGCTCTCAGCTGCTGGCCGCCGTCATGCACACCGTGCGCGAGGACAAGGACGAAAAGAAGACCGAGCAGATCTGCCTGCTGGACGAGCGCCTCTTCGCCACCCCCGCCGCCGCTGTGGCGCAGAGCCGTGAAAACGTCTTCCGCATGGCCGACGAGGCCCACGCCTCGCTCCTTTCGGCCATCGGCACCACCCGCGTCTGCGACGAGACCATCTGCGCCGCGGTCATTCGCCAGGAAAGCGATATTGACCACTACGAGGACGCCCTGGGTACCTACCTGGTTCACCTCTCCACGCTGGATCTGACCGGCCCGGAAAGCCGCGATGTCTCCGGTATGCTGCACGTCATCGGCGATTTCGAGCGCCTGAGCGACCATGCCGTCAACATCGTCGAAACCGCCCGCGAAATGCGCGACAAGGAGATTTCCTTCTCCGCCGCCGCCTGGAAGGAGCTGGACGTGCTCAGCGCCGCCATCACCGAAATCCTCAACCTGGCCATCATCTCCTACAAGACGCAGGATATGGCCATGGCCGCGCAGGTTGAGCCGCTGGAGGAAGTCATCGACGCGCTGACCCGCGAAATCCGCGCCCGCCACATCCAGCGCCTGCAAACCGGCGAATGCACCATCGAGCTGGGCTTCATCCTGACCGATCTGCTCGGCAACTACGAGCGCGTCTCCGACCACTGCTCGAACATCGCCGTCGCCATGATCGAGCTGGCCAAGGACAGCTTCGATACCCATGAATACCTCAACTACCTCAAGGACACCGGCGCGCAGCACTTCAAGGAGCGCTACGAAGCCTACCGCATCAAGTATTCCCTGGCCTGATAACCCCGCGCCCGACGCTTTGCCGCCGGGCGCTTTTTTTCCGCCCATGCGACGCGTTTTTCTGTGTTCACGCCTCGCCCCTGTCCTCTCTTGCAGAAAAACACTCAACCAAACGCCGCCTTCGCCGAGAGGCTATCTGCCAAACTCCCCCTCCGGGCCGCCTCTTCCCCCTTGCCGGGAACTTTTCCAGCATCAGCACACCTTTTCGCGGAGCGTATGCCGAGTCACTTCATTCCTTTTTAAAAGCGCCGCCTGTTTTCCCGGCCGCTCGACACCTCTTCGCTCGCCTTGATGCATTCAAGGTTGCTTCGCCGCATCTTCTCTCCCGCAGAACGTAGGCCGAATCTCATCCCCATCTCCCTTCATGGCTTTCATTGTACAAGATGTCCCCCGTTTCTTGTCAAAAGCCCGCCCTCTCCCGCCAAGCCGCGTTCAGTCAACGAGGCCTTCTCGTCCGGCACGCAAGCCACGCCCGACCAGCGCCCCAGGAAAACACGCCTCTTTGCTCGCCTTGATGCATTTATGGTTGCCATTCCCGCCTTATATCCGCTAAGGTTTTATGACATGATTATGGCTCATCCGACAGAGGAGCTAATATTTTGTTAATTTCCAGAACTTTTATTGAAACGAACGCCGGTTTCATGGTATAAAAGATATAAGGAGTTCTTTTATTTTCCTCACGACCCCCCTGAAAGGAACAGGTGACTGCCGTGCCAAAAAAGAAAAATCCGCTTCATGAAAAGCTCCGGGAGTCCATTGCCTCGGTACTGCCCATCACAGGCATCGTGCTTTTGCTGGCCTCGACGATTGCGCCGCTGCCCGTCGGCTCGATGATGGCCTTCGTCGTGGGCGCGGTCATGCTGATCGTCGGCATGGCGCTCTTCACGCTGGGCACCGAAATGGCCATGACGCCCCTGGGCGAACGCGTCGGCGTGGTCATGACAAAATCGCGGAACCTGAAGATCATTATTCCCGTCTGTTTTATCATCGGTATGGTGATTACCATTTCCGAGCCAGACCTGACCGTGCTGGCCACACAGGTGCCCTCCATTCCCAATATGGCGATCATCCTCTCGGTCGCCGTGGGCGTGGGCGTGTTTCTGGTGATTGCTCTGTTGCGCATCATCATCGGGCGAAAGCTGTCGCATCTGCTGGTGATCTTCTATGCGCTGGTCTTTGCGCTGGCCTATTTTGCGCCCAATGAATTTCTAGCCGTGGCGTTCGACTCGGGCGGCG
>CAYOTH010000145.1:0-5391 GCA_964406835.1 uncultured Oscillospiraceae bacterium | reverse complement strand
TTCTTGTTCCGCAGCAGGGCGGCATCCTCAAAATCCTTCCGACCGGTTTGATTCAAACAAGCTGCCTTTCGCATTCCGACAAACTGAAACTCCCTTGAGGCCAAGAATGGCCCCGCTTTATAAAATGAGCGACTGTTTTGTGAAAGCTCCCCGTGAGTTGACGGCGGTGCCAATGCCTTTCGGGCAGCTTCTTTCAAGACTTCATCGTTTGCCCGTCCCGCGCTGGCCAAACTTCGTCGGCTGCATACTGCCTCAAGATCGCCCGTTTGACAACAACCAGGCCTTTTTGCGAATACTTTCCTCGCAAAAAGGCCTGGTCGTTTATTTTCTCCAAATGGCGGGCGAAAAGAGCGCCAGCATCGGGAACAGCTCCAGTCGGCCGCAGAGCATCAGTGCGCTGAACATCACCTTGGCGGCCGATGTATACCCGGCAAAGCTGCCCGCCGGGCCTACGGCTCCCAGGCCGGGACCGACGTTGCTCACGCAGGTCAGCGCCGCAGTCAGGTTGGTTTCCATGTCATAGCTGCCCAGAAGCGAAGCGCCCAGCGCACCGACAAGCACCAGCAGGCAGTACACAAAGAAGAACACCGCTGTCTGAGAGAGCATACTCTCGTCCACGCCATGGTCGTCAAAGCGAATCACCTGCACGCTACGCGGCTGGAAAGAGCGACGAATTTCACGCCGTCCCAGCTTGCACAGCTGAGCCACGCGCACCACCTTCAGGCCGCCCGCCGTAGACCCGGCGCAGGAGCCGATGAACAGCAGCAAAAACGCCAGCATACGCGCGCTCTGCGGCCAGAGGTTGTAATCGGCGGTCGCATAGCCGGTTGTGGAAATAATACTGCTCACCTGGAAGCTGCCATAGCGCAGCGCCGTCCAGAACGATCCGTACTGCGGAAGAATGAACAGTGTCATCAGCAGCATGGATCCCAGCACGATGGCCAGATACCACTTCAGCTCTTCATTACGGAAGGCCTCGCGCCATTCGCCGTTCGAAATGTGATAAAACACCACAAAGTTCACGCCGAAGAGCACCATGAACACTGTGATAATGACATCCACAGCCACGCTGTTAAAGCTTCCCACGCTGGAGGCGTAATTGCTGAAGCCGCCTGTGCCCGCCGTACCCAGCGCGTGTATGGCCGCGTCATAGGGCGACATCCCGGCAAACATCAGCAAAAGAAACTCGATCAGCGTCATGGCGCCGTAAATCGTATAAAGGATGCGCGCCGTATCGCCCATCTTCGGCACGATTTTGCTCAGGCTGGGGCCGGGGCTTTCCGCACGCACCAGATGCGACGTGCGCCCGGTCATCTGCGGCAGCAACGCCAGCGTCAGCACCAGCACGCCCATACCGCCGATCCAGTGGGTAAAGCTGCGCCAGAACATCACCCCGTGCGGGCAATGATCGAAATTGGTCATGACGGTCGCGCCGGTCGTGGTAAAGCCGGACGCCGATTCAAACAGCGCATCGGCAAAATTGGGCAAAAGGCCGCTGAAAACAAAGGGAATCGCGCCGAAAATACTCAAAAGCACCCAGGAGAGCGCCACCACGGCAAAGCCTTCCTTAGCGCGCAGGTTTCGCTCGGCGGGGCGAATCAGCCGCCAGAGCGGCAGTCCCAGCGCCAGCGGCAGCGCAATGCTGCCCAGCATCGGCAAAAAATCGCCGTCGCCATAGATCAGCGCGATCAGGGCGGAGGGAACCATGGCCAGCGCCTCAATCACCAGAATAATACCTAAAAGGCGCAAAACAAGCTGCTTGTTCATGGATGAATAACCTCGTTGAGATCGCCGATGCCGCTCTCGCAGACGATGACCACCACACTGTCGCCCGGCTCGATGTGGTCGTTACCGAAAGGCACGATGACCTTGCCGCGGCGCACAATGACTGCAATCAGCGAATTGGCTCTCTTGTGTAGTTCCTTGAGCGGAATGTTGATATAGGGCTCCAAATCGCGGGCAATGAACTCCAGCGCCTCCGCCTTGCCGTTCATCAGCCGGTACAGCCGCTCGACCTTCGTCCCCTCGCCGTTGACGCGTGCGCGAACATAACGCAGTATGCTGGAGCAGGTGATCGTCTTGGGACTGACGATGCTGTCCAGCCCCATATCGCTGATGATGTCCATATAGGAAACGCGGTTATTCTTGACGACCACCTTGGGCACGCCGCGCCGAACGGCATACAGCCCGGTGATAAGATTCTCCTCATCACGGTCGCACAGCGCAATGAAGGCGTCCATCTGAGAGAGACCCTCCTGCTCCAGCAGCTCCTGATCAGTGCCGTCGCCGCAGATGATGTTGACGTCGGGCAGCTGCTCACTGAGCGCCATGGCCTTGTCGTGCTTGATTTCCACCATGGAAACGTGGATGCCCAGCTGCGTAATCATGCGCGCCAGATAGAAGCTGATGCGCCCGCCGCCCAGAATCAGCACATCGCGAATGCGATCGGTGTTCTTGCCCAGATAGCGGAAATACGCCGTAATGGTCATCATATCGGCCGCAACATGAACGCGATCGCCCGGCTGAATGGCAAAGCAGCCGTCCGGGATGATGGTTTCGCCGTCGCGCTCGACAATGGCATAGAGCACCTGAGGCACGCCGCGCAGCTTCTGCGCCAGGTCTTTCAGCTGTATACCCACCACCGCATCGTTCTCCCGCGCGCGGAACTCAACCATTTCGACCCGGCCGCGTGCAAAGGATTCGATATTGCTGGCGAAGGGAAAGCGCAAAAGACGGCTGATTTCAAGCGCCGTTGCCCGCTCAGGGTTGATCGTCATATCAATGCCCAGCTCGCGCTGAAGCATCGTCAGGCTTTCGTTGTATTCAGGATCGCGCACACGGGCAATGGCGTATTTCGTCCCCAGCCGCTTTGCAATCAGGCAGCAGAGCATATTCACCTCATCGCCCGCCGTGGCGGCAATGATGATATCGGCGTGCTCCGCGCCCGCCTCGATCAGCGTCTGCGCATTGGCGCCGTTGCCGCGCACGCACAATACATCCAGCGTTTCCTCGCTGCGCTGAAGCGCCTGATCGTCATTGTCCACAATGACCACGTCATGTCCTTCACAGGCCAGATTCTCGGCAATGATATGGCCCACCTTGCCGTCGCCGACCACAAGAATCTTCATAGGTTTATCCTCCGTTTGGGGCGCATCCCCGACGCGCCTTCTCTTTGATCGATAGCAAGCCTATTATAGCACATCCCATCAAAAAAGCAACAGCATCGCCATGATTTAGCATGTCTAAGCATGGCTTTCAAAAAACGCCGGGGCTGTCTTTGCTTGAAAGACGCCCCGGCGCTTAAAAAAACAATCTTATTCGGCAAAAGCCCACAGACCCACGGCATAGCGGCCGCTGTTGCGCCCATAAAGGGCCAATCCGTTGTCCGCGCTCAGCGTGAGCGTAAAGCTTCCGGCTTTTTCAATGGCAGGCAGCAGACGGCTGGGAACGCGCACGCAGATCAGCTCGCCATAGGAGCCAGCCTCGTCCAGCTTGTGCGGATTGGGCTGATAATGCCAGGAAAGCACGCCGCGCGCATCGGCCCGGTCGCCGTCCAGCTGGCGCACAGCCACCTTCTCGCCGTTAATGCAAATGGTCAACTGAGACTGTGGCCGATCCTCGTCGGTCATCCAGTAGGAATTGGGGAAAGCGCCGCGGTCAACGCGATAGCCGCGCATGAAGTTCAGCTCCTGGTTGTCCTCCTTGAGGCCGCGGTCCTTGCTGAGCACGCGCTTGGCGCCCGCCTCAAGGACAACGGTCAGATCGTTGAGCTTGCCCGACACCGGCACGTTGTAGCTCACGCTGCCCGCGCCGCCCAGGCACAGCTTATCGCCCTGAATGGCCGTCCAGCGAATGTCAAAGCCCTCGCTGCGATCGCTCGTCACTTTCACGCTGCTCACTCGCTCGCCCAGAGGCGCCTGCACGTCAAAGGTGGTGTAGTTTCTCGAAAGGATGCGCTCGCCGTCCTTCAGATAGACGCTGAGCACCGCCAGCGCATTCTCGCCCGGCATGGTCAGCCGGATATCGGAGAGCGGATTGACGCCCACACGGCTGGCAGCCGGCACCTCGAAGCTTCCCTTCATATCGCTCACGCGGCCAAAGGGCGTCTCATGCCACAGTTCCCACTCAGCCCGCAGCGCCTTGACCTCGGCCGCAAAGTGAGACAGCGCGCAGGGAACCTTCAGGCGGGCCCCGGCCTTGACCGTCTGGCAAGGCGCGCAATCCAGCGCCAGGAATTCGGGCGTGTGCAGATCGCGCAGGCTCATGCCGCGGCAGAACGCCTGCAAGCCGAAGTCCTTGTCCTCGCCGTCAATCCGGTAATAGCCGTTAAATTCGTTTACCACGTCGTTGAGCTCAGTAAAGACAAAGCCGTTGTTCTTGTCCATCAGGCGGAACTCGTTAAGCATATAGCGATACTGCCAGGCAATATCACTGTCGCCCGCGGACCCGTCAACGCCCCAGACCATGCCGCACTCGCTGTTCATCAGCGGCGCACCATTCTGCTTGTAATCGCCGATATAGTTGCAGCTGCTGCCCTCGTAGGTGTTCTCAGCCATCCACTTGAGATGGCTATGCAGACTCTCGTAGGTGTTGATATAGAAGTGCCAAGTGTTAATGTCGGTAATCACATGGTCGCCGTTGCAGGGCGAATTGTCCTCGACCAAGCGCGTGGGATCCAGGGCCTTGGCACGCAGCCAGACATCATTAACCCACTGCCGCGTTTCGGGCAGATAGCTGCGCTGCTTATTCTTGCCCGTAAAGAGCCCCCACGTCTCGTTGAACATAACCCAGGCGAAGATGGCGGGGTGATTGAAATCTCGCTCAAAGGTGCGCGGCCATTCGGCTTCATAGGCGGCGCGGGCCTCCTCGCACGGCTCGCCCCAGAAGCAGGGAATATCGGCCATGGTCAAAACGCCCAGCTTATCCATCCAATACAGCTTTCTCGGCTCCTCGCTCTTGATGTGAACGCGCGCCATATTCAGGCCCAGACGCTTGACGCGCCAGACCTCGTCGTGCATCGCCTGATCGGAAGGATAGGTAAAGTGACCCTGCGGATTGAAGGCCTGATCGAGGGTGCCGTTAATGTACAGGGGCTGATCGTTGAGATAGAGGCGACCGTCATGTGCGTCAATCTCGCGAATGCCGAAATAGGTGCTCACGCGGTCGTCGCCCAGCTCGATCGTGCCTTCATACAAATAGGGCGAATCGGGCGACCAGAGCTTGGCGTCCTCCATGGTCATGGCGATGAGCGCCTGACCATCTGCCACCGGAACCTGCCAGCTCTTGTCATCAAAACGAGCCGTCACCAGCGCGCCGTCGGGCGCACTGGCCTTGACTGCCAGCATAACCTCGCCACTGATCTTGGTGATAAAGCGGAAGCTGTCGATATAC
>CAYOTH010000144.1:0-5410 GCA_964406835.1 uncultured Oscillospiraceae bacterium | reverse complement strand
ACGCCGCCGGAGGGCTTCTGGTCGGATCGCGAATTCTGGGCGCCGGAGGTGCATCCGTGGCGCGGCGCGTACTACATGTTCGTCACCTTCCACAGCGAAACGCGCCGGCGCGGCACGCAGATTCTGCGCGCGGAATCGCCGATGGGCCCGTTTGTACCGCACAGCGACGGCCCGGTGACGCCGGAGGACTGGGAGTGTCTGGACGGCACGCTGTACGTCGAGGACTGCAAGCCGTACATGGTGTTCTGCCACGAGTGGGTGCAGACGCAGGACGGCGAGATGTGCGCCATGCCGCTGACGGAGGATCTGCGCGCGGCGGCGGGCGCGCCGTGGCGGCTGTTTCGCGCGTCGGAGCCGAAGTGGAACACGCCGATGGTCTCCGACGGCAAGGATTGCTATGTGACCGACGGGCCGTTTCTGTACCGCACGCAGGGCGGAGAGCTGCTGATGATCTGGTCGAGCCTGCCTGCCAGCGGCTACTGCGAGGCGATTTCCCGTTCGGACAACGGAAGCATTCACGGAAACTGGACGCACGACGATCAGCGCCTGTTCAGCGAGGACGGCGGCCACGGCATGATTTTCAAGACGCTGGAGGGCGAGCTGAAGTTCATCTTCCACCAGCCGAACCGCCCGCCGCTGGAGCGTCCGCACACGGTTGCGTTGCGCGAGGAAAACGGCACGCTGGTACGCGCCTGACAAATTCGAAAACACGCCAATCACTTGAAAGCTGGCCATCACAAAACGCGACGTTCCTCCCCAAACGGGAGAACCGCCGCGTTTTTTTCTTTTTTTAAATGAACTCAACGCCCAAAGCGCGCGTCTGCGCTCTAAACAGCCGGGGATAATCCGCTTTAAGCGCCTCCACTGCCGCGTCCGGCTGCTCAAAAACGCCGAACACGCAGGAGCCGCTGCCGCTCATCGCCGCAAAGGAAGCCCCGGCCTGATAAAGCCGCTCAATGGCCCGCCCAACCGCCGGACTGAGCCTTTGCGCCGCCCCAGCGAGATGATTGGCTGCGCAGGCTCTCAAGCGTGCGTAATCGCCGCTCAGCAGCGCCTGCTGTGCCTGATCGGTCCCCGCCGGAATAATCGTTTTCTGCGCGTCAAAGGCCCCAAAAACCGCGCCGGTAGACAAGCCCTCATCGGGCATAAGCAAAACCAGCTGTGGCGTGGAAGGCGCCTTCATTGCCTCCAGCCGTTCGCCAATACCGCCGACGTGCTGAAGTCCGCCTGTTAAGCAGAAGGGAAAATCCGCGCCCAGCGAAAGCCCCATATCAAGCAGCTGCTCTTCGCTAAGGCCCAGCGCCCACAGCCGGTTGAGCGCGCGCAGCACGGCCGCGCCGTCTGCACTGCCTCCGCCCAGCCCTGCGCGCGCCGGAATGCGCTTTTCAAGCGTTATGGCCGCGCCGAAGGGACAGCCGCACGTCCTTTTCAAAAGCTCTGCCGCCCGGCAGATCAGATTATGCTCATCCCAAAGAGACGAGCCGCCGTCAATGCGCAGCGACAGCGTATCACTTTGTTCGAATGTCAGCGTATCGTGCAGCGAAATCGACTGCATCAGCATATCCATTTCATGATAGCCATCTGCACGCACGCCCGAAATGGCCAGCGACCAGTTGATCTTTGCGTTGGCACGCACTTTCAGCATGATTGTCTCCTCGCTTTGTTAGGTTGTGCTCATGGAATCGCGGATCACATCGATCACAGTCGAAAGGCTGTCATAGTCCTCGGTTGGCGCGGTGAAATGCAGAAGATACAGCCGCCGGGCCGGGTGGACATAGCAAATCAGCGCATAGCCGGTGTAATTCTTGCCAGTGGCCGCATCCCGCGCCGTATACTTTTGCCGAATGCCCTCTACATCCATGATGGCCACGTCGTCCTTCAATTCGCCTTCCTCGTAATTGGCGCTGTTTTCGGCAACCAGCGCCATAAATTCGGCCAGCTGCGCCTTGATCTCCTTGGTTTCGGGCTTCTTGGAAAGCACCTTGCTGGTCACGGCCAAACGCGCCGCCAGATCGCCCGCGTCAACCGGCTCGACATAGCAGATCGTCGAGGTGCCGGGCGAATTGATCCAGTGCGAAGGATACTTAAAGCTGACCGCCAGCGTCGAATTGTTCACAACATAATACTGATAATCCTCAATCGCCACAACCGGCACCGGCGTGGGGGACGGCGTGGGTTCCAGCGTGGGCGCAGGCGACGGCGAAGGCGTGGCTGTGGCCTCCTCATCGGGCGTTTCATTCTTGCCGCAGCCGCACAAAAGCACCAAGAGTACGACCAGCATCAGACTCAACATTCTTTTCATAAAGCACCTCGTGTTTTTTATTGCATCCTGAGTTCTTCTCTTATTATAGGCTATGGCGCGCCGCTTGGCAAGGGACGCCATGCGTTTATCCTGAAAAATTCGACGAAAAAACTCAACTGCCTCCCGCCTTGACGAAGCGGCTCAAGACGTGTATACTATCCTTTAAGAGCGGCATTAGCCAATCGAAAGGCTTGATGGGAGGTTCTATTCATGATTTATACCCAATTTCAGGAGCTGAAAACATCCATGCTGGGCTTTGGCGCCATGCGTCTGCCCACGCTGGCGGACGGAACCATCGACGAAGCGCAGGTTTTTGAGATGGTAGATACGGCGCTGGCGCATGGTGTCAATTATTTCGACACCGCCTATCCCTACCACGGCGGACTATCCGAGCTGGTTTTGGGGCGCGCGCTGGCCCGTCACCCGCGCGACAGCTTTTTCCTGGCCACGAAATATCCCGGCCATCAGATCAGCGAAAGCTACGACCCTGCGACCGTCTTTGAGGATCAGCTGAAAAAGTGCGGCGTTGATTACTTCGATTTTTATCTGATGCACAACGTCTATGAAAATTCTCTGCCGGTCTATACCGACAAAAAGTGGGGCATCGTCGATTATTTCATCGAGCAGAAAAAGCGTGGTCGCATTCGCCACCTGGGCTTTTCCTCACATGGCAGCCCGGAGGTGATTCGTTCCTTCCTGGATTACTGCGGCGACGCCATGGAGTTTTGCCAGATTCAGCTCAACTATCTGGACTGGACACTTCAGGATGCCCGCGCCCGTGTCGATCTGCTCAACGAGTGCCATATTCCGATCTGGGTCATGGAGCCCGTGCGCGGCGGCCGTCTCGCCAAGCTGAGCGACACCGACGAGCAGACGCTCAAGGGCCTGCGCCCCGGCGAAAGCACTGCCTCCTGGGCCTTCCGCTATTTGCAGGATATCCCCGGCGTGACGGTCATCCTCAGCGGCATGTCCAACCGCGAGCAGCTGGCCGACAACCTCAAGACCTTCGCGTCCCCCGCGCCGCTTTCTTCCGGAGAACGCGACGCGCTCTATGCCATCGCCGAGGGGCTGAAGTCCTCCGTTCCCTGCACGGGCTGCCGCTACTGCACCGCCGGATGTCCTGCCGGGCTGGATATTCCCTTCCTGCTGTCGGTATACAACGAGCTGCGCTTCTCCCCCAGCGTCAATGCCTCTATGCGCATTGAGTGCCTGAGCGCCGACAAACAGCCCTCCGCCTGCCTGAATTGCGGCCAGTGCAGCGCCGTCTGTCCGCAGAAGATCGACATTCCCTCCGTGCTGGCCGATCTGACCGATCGCCTCTCCAAAATGCCCACCTGGGCCGAAACCTGCCGCCAGCGCGCCGAAGCACAGAAAAAACTGGCCGAAAGCCAGAAGTAACCCCTTGCCCCAAAGGCGCATAGTATCCCCATGACGGCGCATCCGCGTCCGAATGGAGGATCGCTTATGACTCTTTGCCTCACTGCCGTCATCGTGGCCCTACTGCCCTTCACCGGGACAGCACTGGGCGCGCTGGCGGTTTTCTTTTTAAAAAGGAACCTGTCACCGGCTCCCAAAGCCATGCTGAATAACTTTGCAGCCGGCATCATGACAGCGGCTTCCTTCTTTTCGCTGCTTTTGCCCGCCCTTGAGCTGAGCCCGCATCCCCGCGCCTGGCTGCCGGTCGTAGCCGGTTTTGGCGCCGGGGCCGTGCTCATGCTGCTCTTTGACGAAGGGCTCATGCGCCTTAAAATCCGTTCCCGGCCTCGCAGCCGCACAAGCATGCTCCACCTGGCCGTCACGCTGCATAACCTGCCTGAAGGCATGGCCGTAGGCGTGGCGCTCTATGCGCTTTTAACCGGACGAGGACTTATGACAGGCGCTGCCGCGCTGGCGCTGTCGGCCGGCATTGCCCTACAAAACCTTCCAGAAGGCGCCATCGTCTCCCTGCCCCTGGCCGCCGATGGGCTTTCCCGACGACGCGCCTTTTTACTGGGCGTACTCTCCGGCGCTATAGAGCCGCTCGGAATGCTTCTAACGCTCTGGCTCGTCGCGCTGGTCACGCCGCTTCTGCCCTTCATCCTGGCGCTCGCCGCCGGAGCCATGATCTATGTCGTCGTGCGCGACCTGATCCCCGACGCGGCCTCAGCCTCCTGCCTGGCTCGAAGCACCGTGGCCTTCACGCTGGGCTTTGCCCTCATGATGCTTCTGGATACAGCGCTTTAAAAAAAACTCTTTCCAAGGCCTTGAAAGTATGCTATAATGAGCATGTGATTCATCACATAAACAAAGGAGATACACTTTATGACGATGAGAGAATGGTTCAAGGGCAAAAACGGCATGATGATTCACTGGGGGCTTTATTCCCTGCTGGGCGGCGAATATCGCGGCCATAAGAGCAGCAATTACGCCGAATGGATTCAGTCCCATCAGCGCATTCCCAATGCCGAATACAGCCGCTTGGCCTCTGTCTTCAACCCGATCTACTTCAGCGCCGACGAGTGGGTTCGCTTGGCTCGGGATTGCGGGCTGGATTACTTCGTCGTAACCTCCAAGCATCACGAGGGCTTTGCGCTCTTCGGCTCGGAGGCCAGCTCCTTCAACATGCGCGATGCCACGCCCTTTGGCCGCGATGTGATCGCCGAGCTGGCCGAGTCCTGCTACAAGTACGGCCTGAAGCTGGGCCTTTATTATTCGCAGGATCTCGACTGGCACGAGGAACATGGCGGCGGCTACCTGAGCAATCACATTGAATGCGCCGGTACGGCCTGGAGCAACAACTGGGATTTTCCGGGCGTTGAAAACAAAAATTACGACATCTGCTTCCGTGAAAAGATTCTGCCGCAGGTTGAAGAGCTGCTCACCAAGTACGGCGATCTGTGCCTGATCTGGTTCGACGTGCCGATGACGCTGGAGGAAAAGCATTCCCGCGCCATTTACGACGCCATCAAGCACTATCAGCCCGAATGCCTGATTAACTCCCGCCTAGGCAACGGCGCGTATGATTACGTCTCTCTGGGCGACAACGAAATTCCCGAAAAGCTCCCCGAGAGCAGCCTGACCATGGCCGATATTGACACCAACGACATCTGCGGCTTTAAGCCCTCACCC
>CAYOTH010000143.1:0-5451 GCA_964406835.1 uncultured Oscillospiraceae bacterium | reverse complement strand
AAGCCGAAAGGATATAGCCGTCAAGCGTCTCCTGATCGATATTCCCCAGCTGCGCCACCAGTTCAGGCAGCTGCGCATAGACATCGAAGGTTTCCTGCACATTCGGATCGCGATAGGACACCAGATACAAGCCGCTCTCGCCCGCATAGTGCATCACGCCGTAAGCGCCATACTGATCGCGCAGCATCGGATAGAGATACTCGTCGGTCACCAACGCCGTCACAGCATCCAGCACGCCATCAAAGCCCTCAAGGCCCAGCGTCTCATAAGAAGCAAAAGCCATGTTGTACTGTACCGAGCCGCCCACAATCAACGCTTCGCTGCCGGCAATCTCCGGGAAGGTATATTCGGCGCGCTCAATATCGCGCTTGTCCAGCCCGCTCAGGAAGGCATCGGCCGCCTCGCGGTGATGCGCGGCGCTCTGCTCGCTTCCGCCAAAGCCCACAATGGCCTGCGTGCTGTTATTGAAGTACGCCTGAATCGCCTGAAGCGAGGCGAGCACGCTGTCCGGATCCTCCGCCAGCTGCGCCTCGACCTTTTCAAGGAAGGCATAGTAATCCAGATAGGTCACATAGTTATAATACGCATAGGCCGGATCGCAGGACGCAAAGGCGCGATAGACCTGAATGGAATAGCACTCATCCGAAATGGTCTGCTTGAGGCTGGTCTTCAGGCCGCTAACCAACTGCGCAATGGCCTGCGCATCATCCAGCTTCGTATCAAAGAGCAGCTCACGCAACAGCGCGTAGGCCGGCTCCATATCCTCCTCCATCGCGATGAAGCTCATGCGCAGATAGGGCGTGTAGCCGCGCTCGCTCTCGTCGTCCATGACAGAAATTCGGATGTTGCCGTCGTAGAGATAACGCATGATCTGCGAGGAAAGCTGCGCGCTGGTGTGCGCCGTGGTGTCCAGCTCGCCCAGAAGATCGGTATAGAGCTTGAAATAGTGCAGCTGTTCCTGCTCAAGGCCCGAAGCATCGAGCATCATAAGCGCCTGGCCAATGCCGTCCACATTGGCCTGCGCCTCGACATAGCGCGTGCCGTTCTCGGTCACGTCGCTGATCTCATAAAGGCGCGCCTCCTCGGGCAGGCTCTCGACGGTCACGGTCTGAAGCTGCCTGACCAGCTCAGCCGCCTTGCTGCTTTCCTCCGCCGGATCGGCGTTGGTCTTTTCAACCAGCGCGGCGATCTCCTCATCGCTCATCGCGCTCTTGATACCGGCCAGCTTCTCGGCCAGCGCCGCCTCTTCTTCCTCCTTGAGACCGGGCTCGGGGGCCGTCACAGCCAGCGCCGCGCGCTCATTGTTCACCAGGAACTTCTCGGTGACCGCGGCAAAGCTGCCGTCGGCGGCATAATCGCCAAAGCGATCCAGCGTCTCGATGTAGTTCATAAAGCCGAACTCATCGCCGGTGGCCGCCCAGTAATAGACAATGTTGGGAATCATATCGGTGCCGATGCTGCTGCCCTCGCTGGTCAGGAGGACATCCAGCTTCAGCGCGGCAATCACGGCGTCCACGGCCTCGGCCTCAAAGCCATTGACAGCGATATCGGCCATGGCCTTGTCCACCGTCTCGCAGAAGAGCGGCGCTTCGTCGGCATTCACGCCGTCGGCCATGAACACAATCGCCGGTTCGGGGCCGGTGATCTCGAGGTAGCAGGTCGCGCTGGCGGAGGGCAGAGCCTCTTTAAGCGCCTGCATCAGCGCCGAACTGTTGTCCGAGATGAGCGTAGTCAAAAGATCCAGCTGCTCCAGCTCCTCGTCGCTCGCGCCGTCGGCAATCAGGCCATAGTAAACCGTCGCGCCGTATTGCGTGCTGCTGCCCGCCTCGATGCCATACTGATAAACGGCCTCGACCGGCTCGGTCAGAGGCGTATAACCGCTGTCCTCAATGACGATCTCCTTTTTCTCATAGGCGGAGAAATAACCGTCCAGCAGTTTCAAAAAGGCGGTATAATCGTCAAAGCTGCCATATAGGCAGGTCAGCGCGTTAGAGGGATGATAATAGGCCTGATGATAGGCCAGCAGATCCTCGTTCTTCATCTCGGGGATATACGCCGGGTTGCCGCCGAAGCAGTTGCCCGCCGTGCTGCCCGGGAAAAGCGTCTTGAGGAAATTGAAGCCAGCGGCGCTTTGCAGGGTATACGCACCGCGCATTTCACTGTACACTGTGCCGGCCAGCGTCAGATCAGCCTCGGCATCAGAAAGCGCATAGCGCCAGCACTCCTCCTCAAAAATCGTCGGATCATCATAGATGACCGGGTTAAAGCAGCTATCAGTGTAATAATCGGCATACTTGAGCAGCTGCTCCTCAGAAAGCGACGCCACCGGATAGGTCGTCATGATGCTATAGGTCGCCGCATTCATGTAAGTGTTGTAGGTCTGATACGAGAGATTGAAGAACAGCTCCTTGGACGGGTACTTCCTGGAGCCGTCCAGCGTCGAATGCTCGAACACATGAGGAACGCCCATCTCGTTCTCAGCCGGCGTGCGGAATGTAATTTCAAAGACGCGATTGGTATCCTCATTGGCCAGGTACATGACCTGTGCGCCGGTCTTATCATGCTCGAAAAACACGACATCTGCGCCCAGCAGCTCAAAGCGGCTCACGCTGGCCACTGTAAAGCCTTCGACCTGCTCGCCCACAGCAGGCAATGCAACCGCCTCAGCCCCGGCCACGCCGCAAAGCGCGCAGAGGGCCATGAGCAACGCTAACAGCCTGGCAATACGCTTGTTCATAGTATTCTCCTCCCGTGTATGTGATAATCATAATATACCACAAAGCGCCCTCAAACGCAAATGCGCAGGCACGTTTTCTGCCAAACTCTACTTCCTGACATTTCCAAGCATTGTTCTTTCATTTTTTAGGCCATTATGACGATCAAGAAGGACTTTTTGACCAACCAAGGCGCATCGCACTTGCAGTTTTTCCATTTTACTGCTCTTAGGCGCGCCGCTTGCGCTTTGGCGGGAGAGCTGATATAATAAAAGCAGTTCTAATGCAGAGGAAAGGCCTGATTTTTCATGAAAAGTATGACACTGAACAACGGCGTACATATGCCCGCGCTGGGCTTTGGCACCTACAAAATGGGCAGCGACGCCGAATGCGCCGAGGGCGTCAGTCTGGCCCTGCGCGCTGGATACCGACTGATCGACACGGCGCAGGCCTACAAAAACGAGCGTGCCGTCGGCGAGGGCATCCGCCAAAGCGGCATCACGCGCAGCGAACTGTTCGTCACCACCAAGCTGTGGTTTACCGCCTTCGAAGAGGACGCTGCCGAGCGCGCGCTGAACGCTTCCTTCGAAAACCTGGGGCTTGACTATCTGGACATGGTACTGCTGCACTGGCCCTACGGCAATGTCTACGCCGCCTGGCGCGTACTGGAACGCTACTATGAACAGGGACGCATCCGGACCATCGGCGTTTCGAATTTCGAGCCTGATCGTCTGATCGACCTGATGGCCTTCAACCGCATCCCGCCGGCCGTCAATCAGATTGAAACACACCTGTTCTGCCAGCAGAACACTGCCCATACCTGGATGAAAAAATACGGCGTCATTCATCAGGCCTACGCGCCTCTGGGACGCGGCCGGGACGGCATTCTTGAAGCGCCCGCCGTGTTGGAGGCGGCCCGCCGCCACAGCAAAACGCCCGCGCAGATTGCCCTGCGCTTTCTCCTCGACAGCGATGTCGCCGTCATTCCCAAGTCCTCTCATCCGGAGCGCATTCTCGAAAACGCCGCGCTTTTTGACTTTAAGCTGACCGCAGACGAAATAAACGCATTGCGCGCCCTCGACAAAGCCGCGCCAATGATCGGCCGCAGCGCCGACCCGGAGAAGGTCGAATCCTTCACCCGCTGAGAGAATACATTCTGGGCTTGAATTGTGATCGAAACTATGCTATAATTCATCTGTTCAGCGCGCTACAGAAGCGCCGCCAGCACGGCCACCAGCGCCACGCCCGGCAGCCCCAGGACGCCGCTGAGCAGAGCCGTCAGCGGATTGACCGGCAGCGCATAGCCAAACAGCGCGCCAAAGCGATTGATCAGCAGCAGCGCGCCTCCGCCCAGCAGGCTTCCGGCCAGTAGCCGCCACATCAGGCGCATGGGCACCAGCAGCAGCCAACCGATCAGCGACAGAAGCGTCAAACCCAGCGCGAAGGCAAGAATCAGTTCCCAGTTAAGCACGGCGCGTCCCTCCTCCCCCATCGCTGCATTCTATGGCGTCATGGAGAGGCGATATGCGCGTCGGCTTTCAAACGCATTTTGTTTTAAGGAGAGAATATCATGAGCATTTCCGTCAAATCCTTTGGCCAGCTGCCCTGCGGCTGTGAAGCCAGCCTCTACACCATGACCAATGCCAGCGGCGCCAGCGTCAGCATCACCAACTACGGTGGCATTCTGGTCAGCCTGTGCGTGCCCAACAAAGCCGGTCGTCTGGACGACGTGCTGCTGGGCTATGGCGATATTTCCGGCTATGCGCCGGTCAACCCGGGCTATCTGGGCGCACTGATCGGCCGCTATGCCAACCGCATTCACAACGGTCGCTTCACCTTCCAGGGCCGTGAAATCCAGCTGGCACAGAACTCCAACGGCCAGCATCTGCACGGCGGCGACATCGGCTTTGACAAAAAGGTCTGGGGCGTCGAGACGTGCGAAGGCGCGGGCGAGGACAAGCTGATTCTCACCCTGACCAGCGCCGACGGCGAGGAAAACTACCCCGGCGAACTGCACGTCACCGTCACCTACACCTGGACGGACAAAAACGAGCTGACGCTGCACTATGAGGCCGTTTCCAGCAAGGACACCATCTGCAACCTGACCAACCACGCCTATTTCAACCTCGAGGGCGATGCCTACGGCACGGTATCCAAGCACACGGTGCGCATCAACGCTGACCGCTTCACCCCCATGGACAAGGACAGCATCCCCACCGGCGAAATGAAGGACGTCACCGGCACTCCGTTTGATCTGCGTGCGGGCAAGGTGCTCAGCGACGGCTTTGCCTGCGAGGCGGACGACGAGCAGCTGACCTTCGGCCAGGGCTACGATCACAACTTTATTCTCAACGGCTCTGGCCTGCGCGAGGTGGCCGAAGTCAATGCTCCCGAAAGCGGCCGCGTGATGCGCGTCTTCACCGATATGCCCGGTGTTCAGCTCTATACCGGCAACATGATCGACTGCTTCAAGCCGGGCAAGTGCGGCCGCGTCTATCAGAAGCGCGACGCCCTGTGCCTGGAAACGCAGTTCTATCCGGACAGCGTCAACAATCCTGCCTTTCCCAGCTGCACGCTCAAGGCCGGCGATAAGTACGACTTCACCACCACCTTTGCTTTTTCCGCAAAGTAATAACTTCATAAAAGCAAGCCTGATGTCTGTATTCATGCAGACATCAGGCTCCAGCCTGTCAAAAAAGGTCGCAAAAAGCGTCCTTTTCTGATATAATAGAGGCGG
>CAYOTH010000142.1:0-5451 GCA_964406835.1 uncultured Oscillospiraceae bacterium | reverse complement strand
CCAGTAAGCGGGTCTCCGGTGTTTTCGTATGCAAATGTGGTTCTAAACTATTCGCAAGGGGAATTGGGCAAATAAAAACGAGTAAAATGAAGTCGCCACGCAACATGATGCCTCCGGCGCGCTCGGAGGATCTGTCACGCGCCCGGCTGCCTGACCGCCTTCGACAGCCCCTCCCCTTGACAAAGGGCCCGGAACAGACTGAAGCCGACCGCTATACAAATAGCAGTCGGCTTCAGGTTGCGATGCGCATTGGCTGTTTCAAACGCTGTGTTACTCAGTTGGCAGCCTTTTCGGTCTTTACTTCGACCACCTGCTGTCCGTCATAGTAACCGCAGTGCTTGCACACGCGGTGGGCCAGCTTCATCTGCTTGCAGCGCGGGCACTTGACGATACCCGGCACAGAGAGCTTCCAATTCGCGGCGCGGCGAGAATCCCTGCGCGCCTTCGAGACTTTTCCCTTCGGTACGGCCATGGTTACACCTCCTCGTCCTCTGTCAGCAATTCACTCAATGCCGAAAAGGGATTCTGGCGTTCGCCGCCCTCCTGGCATGTACAGGGTGCTATATTGCGATTGGCTCCGCATGACGGACAGATGCCTTTGCAAGTTTCACTGCACAAAAGCCGCATGGGCAATTCGAGCAGCAGCGCCTCGCGCGCCAAATCACAGGTCTCGATTTTGTAGCCGTTCAAAGGATACTGATCGGGATCCTCGGGATCGGGCTCACGCGCAAAGAGCGCATCAATGTCTGCACTGATGTGCTTTGTCACCGGTTCCAGGCACAGGGCGCAGCGCGACTCCACATCCGCCTCAACGACGGCGTACACGCGCACCGATTCGCCTGCACCGACCATCTGGCCTTTCAGCCGGACGGCGGTAAAGCGCACCGGATCTTCCAGCACGATCATAGGCTCAATTTCGGCCGTCGCCTCAAACGGATACGACTGGCCGGGATCCTTGAGCGCCCGCGAAACATCAATCTGCAAAATTCTCACCTCTACGTCAACTCTGGTATTATAGATTGTTTTTGCCGTTTTGTCAAATTATATTTTAGCGCAAACGCCACTTTGGCGCATTTTTCAATGTGAAATTTTTATTGCGTCCCGAAAAAGGTCTCTAAAACGCTTCTAGTTGATCGAAATATTGCTTTCGACGGTGGGAACAGGCGTACTTTCGGCGGGCGGAACGGTTGTGGAGCCGTCTCCGCCCAGGCACAGCGGGCAGGCCGGCTTGCCCAGCTGCTCGGCCTCAAGCGGCGTGAGACTTAGGGCGTTCATCATGCCGGAGCAATCGGGCTGGGCGTGATACCAGCGACCGTTTTTCGTGGCATAGACGCTTTCAGCGCAATAAGGGCAGGGCGACAGCTGGGCCTTTTGAATGTCCTCCTCCGAGAAAAGGAGCTCGCTCAGCCCGTAGTCGCTCTCCTCGGGAAATTCGTACTCTGCCAGCTCGGCCCGCGCCGTGGGGCAGGAGAGGTTTTTGTGGTACAGGGTGCTCTCGTCGCAGTGAAGAACCATCAGCATGCCCGTGCCGGCGCAAATATCGCTTTCCCCGTTCAGGCACAGCGGGCAGGCAAAGCGCGCTTCCATGGCTTCGCTCAGCGGGAACGTTTCAGAAGAGTGGGCGCAGGCGGCGTCGGCATGATAGAAGAAATCGCCCGGCGCGCTGTAGACGTTTGTTGCGCAGTAGGCGCAGGGCGTCAACGATCTGGCCTCGCAGTCAGAGCGCGTGGTGATGAGTACGCCGTTTATGTGGCCGTTGTATTCATTGAAGAGGAGATTTTCATGCGTCAGCATGGCGTAGGCCTCCAGTTCCATGGAAAGCGCGTTGCAGCCGTCGGAAATATGGTAATAGGACGAATCAGGCAGCGTGAGGGCGACGAGTTCATTGTCGATGCCGTATTCCAAGATCATAGTAAAAATATCGCTCTCGGAAAGGCCGAATATCCCCCACAATCCGTTAGCGTCGTCCAGCCCCAAGTCATAGTAGCGATCGCCCAGGCGGATGATGGGGCAGGCGTCATAGGCCGGTTCAACGATGATGACGGCCCCGTCTGCGCGCGTAAGCTCCAGCTGCGGAGAAAATGGGCAGTTTGCCTTGGCGATTTCGCTGGCGTTGGTCAGAAGAGCTTCGAGGATGTTCAGCACTTCGGAATCTTTCCAGGAGACAATGCTCGCGCCGCTGATGATCAGGCGCGCGCAGGTCAGGTCTTTGATGTCCTCAAGCGCAAACTGGGCGGCGTTTTCGGTCGGCGCGGGGGTGGGCGTGACCTCTGCGAAAGACGGCGTGGCGGTCGGCGCAGGCGTTACGTCAAAGACGTTGTAAACGACGGTGCCGTCGAGCGCCTCATTGATCGTCTGCTCATCGAGATCCAGCGCGTCCCAAAGCGCGCCAAGGCCGTTTTCAAGCGCCCAGTATCGCCCGTCAAGCTCAAACAGCTCCAGATCGCTGTTCCAGCTCAGGAACACGACGGTCGTTTGGGGGGCGGATTCGCTGTTTTCGGCGGCATAGGTAATATCCAGCTGAAGCGGCGCGATGAAGGATTTGCTAATGTAGTCGGTCAGCTCGACGCGGCTGTCAAACGTTTCGGCCAACAGGCTGGGCAGATCCGTGTGGGAAGCGTCGGCCTCGGCCAGGCAGCTTTCACGGCCGCTGACATAAAGCGCGATGCGGTCGATGCCTTCAAAATCTATAATTTTCGCTGCGGACGAGAGGATGTCTTCGGTTTCGGGGAAAACGGTGGCCTGCGGATTGGGCGTCGGGGAGGCAAAGACAGAGGCGCTCGGGTTGCCCGCCAGTGCGTTCAGCCGTCCGTCGGGCGCCGGTTCAAGCCGGTCGTGCAGCGCAATGCCGCCCATGATGAAGACTAGCAGCATGGCGGCGATGCCGCACAGTCTGGCGCGGCGGCGCTTTTTGGCATCGGCGCGCCGGACTCCTTCCTCGAAGGCAGCCAGCACGCAGTGATGAACATAAGATGGCGTTTGGGGAAACGCTTTATCCAGATCCGGCGGTTTCATTGGGAATCATCTCCTGTCGTGAGTTGGGTGCGCAGGCGGCTTCGAGCTTGATGCAGCCGCGATTTGATTCGGGTGGCCGGCATATCCAGCATGTCGGCCATTTCGTCAAGGGAAAAGCCCTCCAGATGATGAAGCACCAGGGCCAGACGGTATTTTTCGGGCAGGCGGCGCAGGGCGTCGCGCAGCTGAACGTTCTCGACAAAGTCGTTTGAATCGCTCAGGCCGATTTGCTCCTCCAGCGGCAGGAGCTTGACGCGGCTCTTGCGCTGTATGTTATGGCATTCGTTAATCAGTATGCGCGTCAGCCAGGTTTCCAGCCATTCCGGGTTGCGCAGCGTATTTCGCTTGAGCCAGCCCTTGACCACGGCCTCCTGGATGGCGTCCGCGCAGTCGGCATCATTCCAGAGCAGCGCATGGGCCACCCGGTAGAGCTTGCGTTCCATGGCCTGGACGCGTGCCATGTAATCGACGTCCGTCACATAATCACCTGCATTCGTTGTACAACATTTGCTTAAGCACCTTATTAGACGCGGGGATCGGCCGACGCGTTTAACAGGGTCGGTAGAAAATCAGAAAGAATTTTGCCGGGCGTTTCCCTGCTTAAAATAACGCGGCGCGGCTTGCAATGCGGCAGATTCATGATATAATAGATTTGATTATCATGCGGGCGGGAAGTCCGCTTAGAAATATCAGGAGTGATGAAGTTGTCAAAGCCCTTTGAATTTGAACTGCTGCATGTCTGCAAGCAGACGGGCGCGCGCCGGGGACGGCTGCACACGCCCCATGGCGTGATCGAAACGCCGATTTTCATGCCGGTCGGCACGCAGGCTACAGTCAAGACCATGTCACCGGACGAACTTAAGCAGATTGGCTCTCAGATTATCCTTTCAAACACCTATCATCTGCATCTGCGTCCGGGCGAGGATCTGGTGGCCGAGGCGGGCGGACTGCACCGCTTTATGAACTGGGATCGTCCGATTCTGACCGACAGCGGCGGATTTCAGGTCTTTTCGCTGGCGGAATTGCGCAAGCTAAATGAAAACGGCGTGGAGTTTCAGTCTCACCTGGACGGTAGCCGGCATTTCTTCTCTCCGGAGGTGTCCATTGGCGTTCAGGAAAAGCTGGGTTCGGACATCATGATGCAGTTTGACGAATGCTCGCCCTGGCCGTGCGATTACGATCGGGCGAAGGGCGCGATGTACCGCACGCTGCGCTGGCTCAACCGCTGCATGGCGGCCAAAACGCGCGACGATCAGGCGCTGTTCGGCATTGTGCAGGGCGCTTTTTATAAGGACCTGCGCGTGGAGTGCGCCAAAGAGATGGCTAAGCTCGATCTGCCGGGCTTCGGCATTGGTGGTCTGTCTGTGGGCGAGCCCAAGGACATTATGTATGAGATGCTCGAGGCGATCAATCCGGTGATGCCGCAGAATAAGCCGCGCTATTTGATGGGCGTGGGCAGCCCGGACTGCCTGGTCGAGGGCGTGCTGCGCGGCGTGGATATGTTCGACTGCGTGCTGGCCACCCGCGTGGCCCGCAACGGCACGGCCTTTACGCGCCATGGCCGCCTGGTCATCAAAAACGCGCAGTATGCGCATGATTTCGGCCCGCTTGAGGAGGGCTGCGACTGCTATGCCTGCAAGAACTTTTCGCGCGCCTATATTCGTCATCTGTTCAAGGCAGATGAGATTTTGGCGCTGCGGCTGATCAGCTGGCACAACCTGCGCTTTTTGCTGCGCCTGATGGAGGAAATTCGCGCCGCCATCGAGCAGGATGCCTATGGCGATTTCATGGAAGAGTTCTATGCACATCATGTGCGCGGAAATTGGTAAGGCGTGGGCTTGTCCTGTAAAATTTACATAAAAGCCATGCCAGTGAGAAAAGAATCGATTGCCAATCCTGCCCGATTGGGGTATAATAGGGAAAGCATATTTGTGGAGGAGAATGATTTATGAATTACAGCCTGCTCGATAGCACCGCACAGGCGGCGACGACGGCCACTGCGTCCTGGGCGGACATGATCCCGACCCTCGTTATGATGGTCGCCATGATCGTTGTGTTCTATTTCCTGCTGATTCGTCCGCAGCGCAAGAAGGACAAGGCCGTCAAGGACATGCTGGCTGCGCTGAAGCCGGGCGATCGGATCTGCACCATTGGTGGCATTTACGGCACGATTGCCTCCATCAAGGACGACACCATTACGCTCTATGTCGGCGCGCAGAAGATGCAGATGGTCGTGGCACGCTGGGCGATCCGCTCCGTTGAGGATGCGCCGCTGGTCGAGAACGAGTCCGAAGCGCTGGTCTGATCGAGCTGATTCTTATACTGATTCAAACGCCGTGCGAAGTTTTCTTCGCGCGGCGTCAGCCTGTCAAAGAATCCATAATGCGACCTCGCAATGCGTCTTCTTATGCGATAAAAAGACGGAAAAAAGCAGGC
>CAYOTH010000141.1:0-5463 GCA_964406835.1 uncultured Oscillospiraceae bacterium | reverse complement strand
GTGCAGCGCCATCCTCTGTCAAATCATAGATGGAAACGCTGCCCTTGACTATGATATAAAAACAGTTCAGCGGAAACAGCGGACTATTGAGCAGCTCACCCTTTTGAAATTCCACCGCTTGCAGCACCATCGGCCGCTGCCGAAAGTTTTTCTGCTGCTCCTGAAAATACTGCTCCAGCATGACTTTATTCTGAATTGTTTTCACTGCCTCCACCTCTTTTTTATTGTGCCATATGACACAAACTTTTTCAAGAGGAATCAGTATAATATTTCCGATTGGAGGTAAAAGTATGGATTCTCTCTTTTATACGAAGCATTTGTACCGCAGCTACTTCAAAATGGCATTCCCAGTGGTACTGGGACTTGTAGTCACGCTGATCTACAATCTGGCGGACACTTTTTTCATTGCTCAAACAAATGACACCAACCTGATCGCCGGGGTGTCGCTGTGCTCGCCGGTGTTTACTGCGCTGATGGCTTTCGGCAACATCTATGGGCAGGGCGGAAGCTCCCTCATTTCCAGGATGCTGGGCAAGCAGGATGCAGATGGCGTAAAGCGGGTTAGCTCCTTCTGCTTCTATATTGCCATTGTTACCGGTGTTGTATTGGCAGTCATCATGTCTGTCTTTCATAAGCCGATTCTGGCGCTGCTGGGAGCCGATGCGGACACGATGCCCCACGCCTTTGATTACTACATTGTGCTGGTAATCTGTGCGCCCATTATGGTTTTGAGCTTCATCCACTCCAGTCTTGTCCGCTGCGAGGGAATGTCCACGGAATCCATGATCGGCACGGTGATCGGAGCGGTCATCAACATCATCCTCGATCCCATCCTGATCTCTACCTTCGGCATGGGTGCAATGGGCGCAGCCGTCGCAACAGTGATCGGCTATCTTTGCAGCGTGATTTATTTTCTCTGGCTGCTTCACAAAAAGAGCCGTTGCCTGTCCGTCAATATTGCGCTGTGCAAGGTCAGCGGAGCGGAACTGCGCCAGATTCTCGGTGTAGGCGTGACGGCAGCGTTGAGCAATCTTATGCAGAGTCTGTGCGTCATCGTCATGAATCAATTTCTGCTTCCCTATGGCAATGACAAGATTGCTGCCATGGGAATCGTCCTGAAAATCAACATGATCGCTCAACTGGTTTTGACCGGCTTTGCTTTCGGCGGTGTCCCGCTGTTTGGCTACCTGTATGGGGCTGGTAAGCGCAGTGATATGAAAAAGCTGGTGCGCTTCTGCATCATCTTTCTGTCTGCACTTTCCTTTGTATTGACGGTGATACTCTTTCTGTTTGCCGTGCCGCTGATGACCGTGTTCCTCAAGGATGCCGCCATGATTGCTTCCGGTGCCGAAATGCTCCGCTGGCAGGCGGTCAGTACGGTATTTGCCGGTATCGTGCTGTTGCTGACGGTACTGTTCCAAGCAACCGGGAAAGTGGCTCCGTCCTTTGTGCTGTCCATCAGCCGTCAGGGTGTGGTCTTCGTTGCAGCGCTGCTGGTCTGCGTGAAGCTCTTTGCTTACAACGGCGTACTGATGGGGCAGGCGGTAGCGGATGTAGTCAGTGCTATTATCGCAGTTCTCCTGCTGTTGAACTACAACCCGATGAGAAGCGAAGGATGTTCATCAGGACAATGAGCTGAATCCCAATTTAGCACTCTGGTTATACCACCGCAACCGAATACGAACAAGCATACTTCCTATAAATATCGCCAATTCGGCTGAATGACCACCTTCGTCACGTTGCCTGTCCAGCTAACCGCATTTGCACCGGGAGTCAGCGTCGGAAAATCCCCGCTCATATTGCTGTTCATGCTGTTCACGCCCTGATAGGCTTCCATGAGCGGCGTGTCCAGCGTGATGCTATCCGTGATACCATCCAGCTCCACAATGGTCATACCCACCATGAGGGTGATTTCACCGGAACCGTACACCGTGATGACCGGTTCTGCATACACGCTGCCGGGATTGGTGACGAATGTGCCAGAGGTCGTGAGCGTGATCTCCGGCACATTTGCCTTATACCAGAAGGGCTTGCAGCGAAAGCTGACGGTGAAGGCGCGGTTTTCGTGATTGCGCAGGATTTTGGAAAACTCAATCTGGTTTGCTATGCGGGCGTTGTAAAACCCGCCCGGACGCGCAGGCAGTTCGAGCTTTCCGGTTCCGCGGAGCCATGCGCAGATTTCCGGCAGGCGAGACAAATCCGCCACGGTGCATTCCACAGGCAGGATGAAGTCGTCGTATACGTCGTCGGCTTCAACTGTCGTAAGGCTTCCGGGTTTGCCGGGCACGTTGGTAAATGTCACGCGTTCGGAAGGGCGGATGATGGACGGTTGCGCGGTCACATGGATGCCGTACTCCGTGCATCTTTTGCCGTTCCAGATAAACCAGTCGTTCATTGTACTTTCTCCTCAAACATAGGTTGAATATTACCTACTATTCGTGGTATAATAGGTATAGGAGGGATTATCATGATGATTAACACCAATACCATCGTCTCCGTTTCTGAGGCAAACCAGAATTTTTCGCGGGTCACACGCATCGCGGATGCGCAGGGGCAGGCGGTCATTTTCAAGAATAACAAGCCCAAATATCTGCTTGTAGATATGGACGCCACACCCTATTTCGACATGACAGACGATGAAAAGATCGACGTCATTGCCGCCCGTATGCTCAAGAAGTTCAAGCCCGCCTTTGAGGAACTTGCCAAATGATCCGATTTTCAGAAGAGAAGGTGCTTTTACTGCATCAACTGATCATTGCAGAAACCGGAGGAAGTGCCGAATTACGAGATATCGGGCTGCTGGACAGTGCACTTGAAGGAATATTTCAGACCTTTGGCGGCGAAGAACTCTATCCGACCAAGGAGGAAAAAGGCGCACGACTGGGCTATACGCTGATATCGAATCACGCTTTTGTAGACGGCAACAAGCGCATCGGCATGTACGTCATGCTGACCTTTCTGGAGGTCAACGGCATCCATATGGATTGCACCAATGAAGACGTTGTGGAGGCCGGTCTCGGCGTAGCTTCCGGTGAAATGAAGTACGAGGATCTTCTTGCGTGGGTCAGAACGCACCGGGCGTAATGCTCATGCCATTCTCATCCCTTTCCCGCGCTGCTGCCGCCGGGTCAAACCGGCGATTTCAATGGCCAGCGAGCGCACGTCCTGCTCGTCGCGCACGACCAGCTTGTTCACCTGAATGGTGGTGCTGGCGTTCTGGTTGTAGGTCTTGCGGTTGTCGTAGGAATTCGTTCCGCCAATACCGCTCTGTGCCGCGCCGGTGAGATAGCGGGCCGCGTTCTGAATGACCTTCGCCTGATTCTTGCTCTCCATGAGTGCGCCCTGCCCGAAGCCGCGCATCGCCATGCGGCCTACCTCGTCGCGGAATACGCCCGAGGGCGATTTGATTTTCAGCTCCCGTTTGGCCGCGTTTACCGCGTCCCGCGCCGCAGAGCGCATGGCTGAAATCACGCCGGAGCGACCGGCGATGATTCCTGCTCGAAGTCCTGCCATAGCGTTTACGCCCACAGGCCGCAGCGTCGATGCGTTCAGGCTGCCGGACACGGCGCTTTTGATGTTGGTTGCAATGCTGCTGCCGGTTGCTATCATGGAATAACCGGTCAATGCAGCAGACAATCCTTCAGCGGCGCTTGTGCCGAAAGCCGTCAGCGCATCGGCGGGCAGGGCTGCTTCAATCGCCGCTTTGACCTGATCGGCCAGCGCTTCCGCATCGGCAGACAGATCATACTCCGCCATGCCTTCGCCAACGCCCGCGGCAACGTTCTCTCCAATGGGCTTCACGCGTTGGGAGGGCGAATGAATGACGAAGGCGGCATTCAGCGCCGCTTCCAGATTGCCCGCCACGCTTTCGGCGTCCGCATCCCAGCCAGCCGCCGACATGGCATCGCCGATTCCCGCAGTGATGTTCTCGCCAATACCTGCCAGCTCCAACGCAGATAGAAAATCCACGATGGTCTGCAGCTTCTGCAAGTCCTCCTCGCTGATCTGCTCGCCGTTCTGAATGGCCGCGACCATTTCGGAAACGAAGGTCTGAAGCCCCGCGATGTTGTCGGCGGAAAATTGCTCGCCGAGCCGCTTGTCGATGCCGTTCAGCGTTCGGTTGTCCAGCAGACCCCACAGCGTAGCCCATGTGCCCTTGTAGTTGTCGAAGGCCTTCAGCTCTGTGGTGAACGAGCGCATCCAGTCGATGAGCGAGCCGCCCAGCACGCTATTCAGTGCGCCCCAGTCGTGCTGACTATTCTTGCCGAAGATGGAAGTGGTCACGAAGCGCTCGTCCAGCTTTTCACCGGCGGCAGAGACGGATTCGGCGGTGCCTTCGATTTTCGGCGTAATGAGAATGTGCATGGTGCCGTCCTCGTCCAGCACGGCCACCTTGTCGGGCGTGAGCAGCTCCTTCGGCACCAGCGACGCGGGAATTTCCACGCCGTTCTGCCAGAAGGTCACGTTCTCCGCCTTCAGCGCGTCCTCCGGATTTTGAAAGGCCTCGCTCAGGCGCAGCACGCCCTCGACCTCAATGGGATTGTCTGCCAGAAACCGACGATAGGCCGTCAGGTCATAGCCGGAAATCGTAATGACCGTTTCCAGCTTGGGCGGCTCCACGCCCTCCTGCTGGCCGTAGCCGCTGATGATGGCTTCGGTCGTAATCGCGCCGGGATTCTGGGCGAATTCGTTCCAGCGCACCTGCGCGCCGGTCATGTCGAGGTCGGTGGCGATTTTCAGCACCTCATCCGGCAGCGCTTCAGAGAACATACTTTCCAGTCCGGGCAACAGGTTCTTTCGGTCGCTGAGGAAGGTCTGAATGGCGGCGATCTGATCCATCGCGCCGGAAAAATCCAGCTCGGGAAACAGGCTCTGCACCTCTGCTTCAGTCATGCCGCTGTCCAGCAGGGATTGCACCTGCATCAGCAGGGCGATGTATTCCGTCACTGCGCCTTCGTCCATGGAGGCGGTGAGTGCATTCAAGTCCGCCAAAATGCCGGGCTTTTCGCTTTCATCGGCGGCACTGTATTCCCGCAGCTTCTGCGTCAGCGCATCAATGTCCGCCGCCGCGCCCTGAATGTCCTCCTGCTGCCATACGGGCAGGATCACAGAGGCCAGTGTTTGGGCATACTGCTGCGCCGCGGCCAAGCGGTCGCTGTTGTACCGGGCGTTCAGCTGATCCAGCGCCTGCTGCCGCTCGGCTTCGTCGTCGATCAGCTGAATGAGGGCAAATTCCTTGTCATACTGCTCCGCCAGCTGGGTATTGATTGCGCCCATGCCCTCGGCGGCGGCTTTCACGGCGTTTTCGTAGACCGTCACATCCGCGTCCGGCTTACCTGCCGCCTGCGCGCGGGCGATTTCCGCCTGCAGTTTCTGGCCGATCTGTTCAAAGCCGTCCGCATCAGCGGCGGACAAGTGATACTTGACCTCAATGGCCTCGCGGGCGTCGATCAGCTCCTGGAG
>CAYOTH010000140.1:0-5503 GCA_964406835.1 uncultured Oscillospiraceae bacterium | reverse complement strand
GTCCATGTTCACCGCCACAAAGCCGGCCGCCACCCATCTGAGCAGGCCGCTGAACGAACCGCCCGAGCCGCTGTAGCCGTGGAAATTGCACACAGCCGGGCATTTGCTCTCACGCTTGGCCGGACGAGCCAGACGGCCGTGAATGCGCGCGCCGCCGACACCGGTAAAGTACAGTTCAAAGCACTCGACGCCCGGCGCCTGGAACTGCGCGGGAATCAGCTCACAGTCCGTTCCCAGCGCCTCCATTTCGGCAATGGCGCGATCCCAGTAGGCCTCCATGTCGGCCGGACGCTCGTTGCAGCCCTCAAACTCATAGAGCTTTTCAACAGGCATGTCAATCAAAGGCATGTTCTCCAACTCCTTGCTTTCGTTTTTAAGCTTCCTTAAATCGCCCGCACTGCCAAAGGCCGTTTTATCGGGCGAAAGATCATTCTTCTCCGTTGTCCATCTGGCGGGGCGGCGCCGCGTTTTCACCCAGCCAGGCTGTCGCCGTATTGCCCGGCACCTCGTAGGGCAGTACGCCCTGCCCACGCCCGGCGATCGAATCCTGCTTAAGCGTCGCCCACGGGAACTGCGCCACATGCAGGCAGGTATCGCCGTAAGGCACAAGGCGAATACGCTCCACCCAGGCCTCGCCCTCGACAACCGGCTCAACCGGCGTCGGCGCGCAGCTGGCGCCCTTCATGCCCCAATCCGGCAGAACAACCATATCGGCATAGACATTGGGCGTATCGGCAAAGCCAAAGCCGACCTCGCGCTCGGTTGCCGTGCCGTACATTTCACGCCCGGCAACCAGCGCGCGGTTCCAGGTATCACGCGTCGTAATCGAATAATCCGGCGCCTGAGGATGCGCATTGAGCTTCATGCAATTCTCCACCGGACGATAGGCCATCAGTAGCGGGCCGTATTCGACGGCAACGCTTCGGCGGCTCCAGCGCGTCAGGCGAATATCCAGCGGGAAGACGATCGTAATCTCATCGCCGCGCTTCCATTCGCGCAGAAGCTCGATCACATCGCCCTTCTGGACATTTTCAATCGCTTCGTCATTGCACATCACCCCGGCGTAACCCGCCCAGGACGGCACGCGCAGGCGAATCGGAAAAGTTTTGGGCGTTTCGAGCGAAACGCGTATGGTCAGGCTGCGCTCAAAAGGATAGCGCGTCTCCACCTCAAGGCACACCGGCACAGCGCCTGAAAAAAAGGTCACGGTGCATGGGGCATAGCTCATGGCGTAAAAGCCCTCGTCGCGTGTAGCGTACCACAAAGAGGCGGTCAGCTTCGGCCATGCCTGATGCATGTTGGCGGTGCAGCAGCCGAAATTCGGCTCCAGACCAAAGATATTCGAATCGTCGGCATTGTTGTACCAGCCGCGCTTTTCCACCGTGCTGCGCACCTGATTGACCTGCTGGTCATACTGATGCGCCATCATGTCAGCCGTCATGGCCGCCGGCAGCGCGTTAAAGGCAACACGTTCGAGAATATCGCCGACGTTTTTCCAATCGGCGCCGGTCGTGGGCAGCAGCTCGCAGGTGTACATCAGCTCAGCAATGGCGCACAGCTCCGTACCCTGCGTGGGCGAATTGCCGCTCAGGTGCTCATCGCCATTGAACATGCCCGTCGCCACGCCGTGATAGCGCATAAGCCGCTCATAGCCCACGCGGAAGGCCGCGCGATCACGGTCACTGCCGGTAAACTGGCTCATGATCGCGCCGGAACGCAGACCCATGGCCGTATTGACAATGTGCGACAGATAATACTGCGTCGCATAATAGGGGCGATTGCGCCCGGAAAGAGGCGTATTTTCCTTCTGGAGACCCGCTTGCAATTCCTCCCAGGGCAGGATGTCCTTCATGGAACGAGTGTAGGGGAAGGCGTGGAAATGACTCGTCCAGTCGAGCGTCTGCTCCTTCAGGCGCTTCATCAGCGAAAGCAGGAACTTCGCGCCGGTGAGGTTATACAGCCACACAACCGCCTCGACGTTCTCCGCGCCGCGCGCCACCGCCCAACTTGAAAGCGGCTGCTCCTCAAGCATACGATACTGATATTTGAAATAGTTAAACATAAAGCCGGGAATGCGCTGATCGCCCGTAGCGCTGTAATACTGCATCAGCACCTTGAGCATGACCATGCGCGGCCACCAGTCCTCGTTGTCGGCCGGGCCGAAGAAGCCGTCCTCGCGCTGGCTTTTGAGCGTCCACTCGATATAGGACAGGGCAATGCCCTTCAGGCGCGCGTCGTCCATTTCCCAGGCCAGCGGCACCAGGCCATCCAGATAATAGGGCGCGCGCTCCCAGTTGTCGCCCGTCCCGCCGCACCAGGCGCTGTCCTGAACACTCGGCCAGAACTCGGCCAGCTTGCCGGTCAGGCCCTGCGCCGCCGTTTCAAGCTGATGCTTAAGCCACCCCCGGGGCTTGATCGCGCCCAGCGGCAGAGCGGCCAGCTCGTTGCAGGCCAAAGGCGCGCGATTGAATATCGCCTTGTTAATCATGGGCTTTCCTCCTTGCTTTTCCTTTTGTTATGACCGCCGTCAGCGGCATAGGGCGTAAATCAGTGCCAGATGCGCCGGATAAAACGCATAAAAGACATACTTGTTGATCTTAAGGCCGGTGTGCATGGGCAGATAAATCAGCGGCAGCGCCATCACGGCGAAAAACTGCGTGCTGACCGAGGTCACAGACAGCGGTCGGAACTGCCCGCGAAGCTGCGGCACGCCCCAATAAAGCATCAGCATGCTCACCCAGACAAACGAGGTCAGCGGCCGATCAATAAAGGCGTAAAACAGCGTGATGAGCAACAGCCCCTTCAGACCGTAATCGATCGTATCGCCCACATACCAGAAAAACGCCAGCAAAAGCGCCGTCACGATGTACTTTTTATCGCGCAATGTCCAGATGATCGCAATGCCGGCGGCCAGCGTGAAGAGAATGTTGAGCGGCGCGCCATAATAATGCTGCCAGATCAAATCGAGCCGATAGAAGTTATGCGCCCAATCAAACGAGCCCATAACCTGATGCCCCATCGCCGTGGTATAAAGCGGCTGAACCAGCACGCCCAAGAGCAGCACGCGCAGGCCATAGCGCGCGATATTGTGCGTATACACACAGCCCACCGCAATGCAATAGGCGAAAATCGGAAAGGCTATGCGGCCAATGATGCGCATGACATGGTACTGCGGAAACACCCGCGCGCCCAGATGATCGATCAGCATAGCCGCAATGGCGATCAGCTTCAAAAGCCCCGTATCCGTATTCATTTTAACCCGGCTCTTCTGTCCCGCCATGCGCTCTTCCTCCCTGCTTGTCATGCCTTCTATTATACGTCCTCGCGAGCATTTGAGCAACCGTCAAACGCGGCAAAAGACACACCTTTAATTCAAATGCAACAAATCTCCCCTGCTTCGCAAAAAGAAACGTCAGGTCAGCCCCTGGGCTCTGCGCTGGACAATTATATCTTTTTTGTAATTTTTAAAAGTCCTGCTTGACTTTCGCTTCTGAGCACGCTAAAATAGTCTCTACTTAGCAATGCTAATTAGCGGACTCAACAAGGGAGCTGATGCCATGGACAGCCGCTATCTTCAGCAATTAAAAAAAGGCTCGCTGGAAATGATCCTGCTCAGTCTGATCGCGCGCCGGGAAACTTACGGTTACGAAATCATCACATCCCTCAACGAACACGGCGCCGACGTTCTGGGCTATGCCCGGGAAGGCACCGTCTATCCGATTCTCTATCGGCTTCAGGAGGCCGGACTGATCCGCAGCCGTCTCGCGCCCGCCGCCGCCAACGGTGGATCCAAGAAATACTACGCCCTGACGGAGCATGGGCGCAAAACACTCGACGAGCTGACCGCCTTCTGGCACAAGTACACGCAATGTGTGGACGGCTTTCTGGACGAAGTCTTCAATTCATCTGAGGAGGAGCATTCATGAAAGAGAAGTACATCAAACAGCTGAAAAAAGCCCTTAAACTGCCCGCCTGCAAGAAAAAGGAAGTGCTTCGCGATGTGTGCGAAGCCTTTGACTCGGCTCAGGCGCACGGCGAAACGCCGCAGCAGGTCATCGCCCGGCTGGGTTCGCCTCAAGATTTTGCCGCCGGGTGGAACGAGCAATGGGGCCTGAACCCGCAAAGCCTTAAAAAGCGCCGACTGCGCCTCGCAGCTCTGCTGCTGGGGCTGATCGTCGTGGGAGCGCTGGCGCTGCGTACCTCTATCCGGCGTCAGGAAACGATGAATATCATCGGCGGGGCCGACGGCATGACGTCCATCATGGTCGCCTCCAACGGGCCCGACCTTGCGCCGATTCTGCTCTGCGCCGCCATCATATTGACCGCCGTCGCTCTGTGGCTGCTGGTCAAATCCTTCCGAAAGGAAAAGCGCTGACGCCCAGACATTAAGCCGGATTTAAAACCGAGCGCGTTGACAGGCCGCCTCAGCCGATGCTATACTGTACAAAGCTTCGGCTGAGGCTCATCGCGCTCGCCGAAACGACGATCACTAAAAAGACCGGGCATCGGCCAAGCGCCGCGCCCGCTGGGAGGATCTCCATGAGCGATTACGCGAACATTTCGGCCGGCCTGGCCGCGCGTCTGGCGATGGAAAAGCACGGCTTTCGCTTTACCCACGCGCTGGGACAAAATTTCATACTGGACGACGGCCTGCTGGGCCGCATTCTGGAGGCCGCGCTCATCGAACCGGGCGCGCGCGTGCTGGAAATCGGGCCGGGCGCCGGCGTCATGACGCGTCTGATGGCTGAAGGCGGCGCACAGGTCACCGCCATTGAGCTGGACGAAAGCCTCAAGCCGGTGCTCTGCGACATGACCGGGCATCTTGACAACGTACGCGTCATCTATGCCGACGTCCTCAAAGCCGATTTGGCCGCCATCATGGGCGACGAGCCCTTCGACGTCGTGGCCAATCTGCCCTACTATATTGCCACCGACCTGATCGAGCGCCTGCTCACCCGCGCGCCCTCGCCGCGCCGGCTGACAGTCATGGTGCAAAGGGAAGCCGCCGAACGCATCACCGCCGCGCCGGGCGGAAAGACCTGGTGCGCGCTGGCCGCCACGGCGCAGTATTTTGCACGCTGCGAATCGGTCATGGAGTTGCCGCCCTCGGCCTTTACGCCGCCGCCGCATGTGGACAGTGCCCTGCTTCGCGTCGAGCCCTACTTTGACGAAAAGCCGGTGCGCGCCCACAACGACGCCATGATGCTGCGTGTCATTCGCGCGGCCTTTGCCATGCGCCGCAAGACGCTGGCCAACAATCTGTGCGCCTCCTTCTCGCTGAATCGCGAGCAGGCGATCGCCGTCGTCGAAGCGATCGGCCTGGATGCCCGCGTGCGCGGCGAAGCGCTCTCGCTTGGTCAACTGGCCGCCCTCTCTGATGCGCTTGAGGCCCTTTAACGAACGCCATACCGCCTGCTAAAAGCCGGTAAAATTCATTAAATATCAGTAAATGCCTGAAAATGCGTTGAAAGCGTTACATAGCCATTGTATAGTGGATATGTAA
>CAYOTH010000139.1:0-5516 GCA_964406835.1 uncultured Oscillospiraceae bacterium | reverse complement strand
TTTATCGCATAAGAAGACGCATTGCGAGGTCGCATTGTGGATTCTTTGACAGGCTAAGAGCTTCCCGCCTTCGGGAAGCTCTTTTGCAAATCTTCGCTGCTTGGACGATTATTCCACGGTCAGGTTGTGCAGCCACACGTTCTTTTTGACCAGCACAAAGCCGATGAGGCACTTGATGAGATCGATCGCCTGGCAGATGGCAAACATCGGCACGATCGGCACCTGCGTCAGCCGCGCCAGTCCCAGCGCCACGGGAATGGCACACACCCAGACAAAGCCGCAGTCGAACAGGAAGGTGATGCCAGTCTTGCCGCCGGAACGCAGTGTAAAGTACGTCGCATTGGCGAAGGAGTAAACCGGCATGCACACCGCAGTCACGCGAATCAGGCCGGTCGCCAGCGCGCGCACAGTGTCGGTCGTGTTGTAAATGGCCGGGAAAAGCGGCGCCACGATGAAGAGCAGCAAACCCACCACAAAGCAGCTGCTCACGGCGAAGGCGATCATCTTGTTGTCGGTATCTTTCGCGCCCTCCATATCGCCCGCGCCCAGCTTCTGGCCGACAATGATGCCGACAGAGGAACCCAGCGCCATGTAAACCACGTTGAAGACATTGGAAATCGTCGAGGAAATGTTGATCGCCGCCACAGCGTCCAGACCGCGCATGGAATAGCACTGATTGAGCAGCGCCATGCCCATCGACCAGAGCAGCTCGTTAATCATCAGCGGCATACCCTTGACGATAATCTGGCCCAGCAGGCGGCGGCTCATCGTCCAGCAGGTAAACAAGCCCTTGGCAAAGAGATTGCGCTCGGTATGGCAATGCGTCCAGATCATGATGATGCCCAGCTCGACAAAGCGGGAAATCACCGTGGCAATGGCCGCGCCGCGCACCCCCATGGCTTCGAAGCCGAAATGGCCGAAGATCAGCACATAGTTCAGGCAGAGGTTCACAAGAACCGCCACAATACCGGCCAGCATGGGCAGAATGGTTTCGCCGGTCTCGCGCAGCGTGCTGGCATAGGCCTGCGTCAGCGCAAAGGGCAGAAGACCCCACACCATCACTGCCATGTAATCAATGCCATATTGCAGCGTCACGGCGATATCGCCCGATTCGGAACCGTCATGCAGATAGAGCGAAATCAGCGCTGCGTCAGCCGCCTTGTAGATCACCGTGCCAATGATCGTCAGCACAACCGCCAGAACCAGCTTGAACTGCAGCGTGCTGCGCAGTCCCTCGTGGTTGCCGTTGCCGTAAAACTGCGCGCCGAAAATGCCCGCGCCCGACACGCCGCCGAACACGCACAGATTGAACACGAACAGAAGCTGGTTGACAATGGCCACGCCGCTCATGGGCTCCGTTCCCATCTGACCGACCATGATGTTATCCAGCATGGACACGAAATTGGTGATGCCGTTCTGAATCATGATCGGTACGGCCACAGCCAGCACCATGGCGTAAAACGCCTTGTCGCCGACAAAGCGGTGCAAAGTTCTTCCTGAGTTCATCGCTTAACGTCCTCTCCTCATTTGTTTTCGCTTGCGAAAAAACACCATATTTTATATGATAGCCGACAAAACGCATTCAGTCAAGGGCTTTCATGTCAAAAAGACGCGCGTTTAAAACAGGTGGCCTCGACAGGCTTTTTTCGCATAAAAGTAGCTTTTTGCACGTCACAGCATTTGACAATCGGCCGCGCGCGTACTACAATAGAATCAAGCCACAACACAGAAAGGAAGTCTTTTTCATGTCCAAGATTGATGATGTCCGCAAGGAAATGATGGCCGCGCTCAAGGCCGGCGACAAACCGCGCAAGGAAGCGCTCTCCATGCTGCTCTCTGCCCTCAAGGCCGCCTTTATTGACAAGCGCGCTGATCTAACCGAGGACGAGGAAAACGCCATTGTCTACCGTGAAATCAAGGAAGCCCAGGAAACGCTGGACACCACGCCGGCCGACCGCACCGATGTTCTGGATGAATGCCGCCTGAAAATCGCCATTTACAGCGATTTCGCGCCGCTGCGCATGGGCGAGGAAGAAATTCGCACCGTCATAGCCGCCGTGCTGGCCGAGCTGGAAATCGCCGCACCCTCGGCCAAGGATAAGGGGCGCATCATGAAAACACTCATGCCCCGCGTCAAGGGCAAGGCCGACGGCAATCTGGTCAACCAACTGGTGAGCGAGCTTTTCGCGTAACCCCAACAAGGAGGGCGCATGAAGAAATACGAAGGTTTCCTGATCTGCACTGATTTTGACGGCACCTTTGCCCTACCCGGCGCACAGCTTTCAAAGGAAAACCTGAAGGCCGTTCGCTATTTTCAGGAAAACGGCGGCCTGTTTACCATCGCTTCGGGGCGTACCCCGGCCTTCATCCGTGCCTTGGCCGATCAATTTACCCCCAACGCCCCGGTCATCGCCATGAACGGCGCGCTGATCTGCGACGAGCATACCGGGCGCATTCTGCGCCGCTACCCCATGGATCGCGGCGTGCTCGCGCTCATGGACGAGCTGGCTGAAACCGGCCTACCCGAGTGCATGTCGCTTTGGAACGAGCATGAAATCCGCGATGACTGGCATGCCAGCGACGGTCTCAAGCCCAGCGAACGCTTTTCAGGCCTGCCCGAGCCGTGGTATAAGACCGTCATTATGCAGGACAGCGACAAAACGCTTGAACTGCGCGATTACTTCCAGAGCCGTTACGCCGCGCGCTATCACAGCGGCCGAAGCTGGCCGGGCGGTTTCGAAATCCACAGCCTGCAAAGCGGCAAGGGCGAATGCGTGCGCGCGCTCAAGGACATGTACGCCGGGCGCATCCATACCACCGTCGGCGTCGGCGATTACGAAAATGACCTCTCACTGGTTCGCGACAGCGACATAGGCTACGCCGTGGGCAACGCCATCGACGCGCTCAAGGCCGTAGCCGACCGCATCACCGTCGATCACACCGACCATGCCATCGCCCGCATCATTGAAGAACTGGTTTGATCTCCACAGCCTGTCTGCTCTGCCGGACAGGCTTTTTTATCGTTTCAAGCCTTCATGCAACCTCACACTCTCTTAAAGCGTCAAATATATTGAAACAACACGCTAAGGAGGAATGCTTTGTGAAACGCCTGATCAGTCTTCTCCTGGTGCTGGGGCTTTGGGCCCTGCCCGGCGGCGCACTGGCAGCCCGGGACGGAACCATCGCCTGCGAAGGCCTCAATGGCTTCGAGGACCGCATCGATCATCTCTGCACCATAGACAACGTACTGTGGATGAGCTCGGGCAAGGCCGTCTACGCCTATGACACCGCCACGGACACGCTCACGGATATGCCTTGGAGCGATGCGCGCCGCGCGGCCCAAAGCGGGCTTGTCTACGATGACGAAGGCCTGAAGTGCTATGCGTCCCTCATCGGCTGGTTTGCCCACGAGGGAAGCGTCAACGTTGTGCTGGACAAGTGGCGCATCAGCCGCGACAACACGCTTCGCTTTCACGATGGCATGACGCTGGGCAAGGTGGTCTTTCGCGAGGGCATCGCCGACATTGAGGAAACCGGCGCGCTCGACTGGCAAAACCTTCTGGCTGACGAAAACGATACGCTCAATCTTTCCGGCGCCTTTGTGCAGGATGACACGCTGTGTTCCTTTGCTCAGACTTGGGGCGGCGCGCTGATTCTCCTGGCGCCGCTGGACGGCTCCCGCGCGCGCACTGTAAGCCTGGTCGGCGGCTGGATGCTGGACGCCATCGCCTGGAATGACGGCCTCATGCTCTTTCGCGAAGCCGAATCTGGCGACGTGGAATATGCTTTCATGGCGCTTAACGACCAGTAGCCGGGCCACTGGAACCCTCTGCCCGCCGCTGAAGACGACGCGGCAAGTCTCTCCGGCATGGTGCAATGCGGCGAGGAACTGCTCTACATGAGCGGCAAAACGCTTATGGCCTTCACGCCGGAAAGCGGCGCCGTCCGGGAGATCGTCAATATTCCCATCGCGCTGACCGGAGCTCACGGCTTTGTCACGCCCTCGGGCGTCTATGCAACCGGTGATCATGACGGCGTTGTGATGCGCCTGCTCGACCGAAGTCACCTTTCAAGCGACACGCTGACCGTCAACGATGTCTGCAACGCCGAAAACATGAACAGCGCTCTTTGGGCCTTTCAGAACGTCTATCCGTCTCTAAACATCGCCATGGTTTGCCGCGATGACATTCTCTCCGCCCTACTCACCCGTTCAAGCGAGGACGACGTGATCATACTGCCGGCCGAAAGCTACGGCAGCATCGATTTAAGCGCCATACTCAGCCGAGGCTGGGCGCGCCCTCTGGAGAGCGACACCCTGCGCAAGGCTGTCTCTCAGATGTATCCCGAAATAGCCGATCTGCTCTTTCAGGACGGCCAGTTGCTGGGCCTCCCCTTCGACGCCTCGGCCACGGGGCCGACGCTCTGTGCCGGCGCGCTGCGTTTACTCGATAGGGAGCTGTCCGACGTTCCGACAAACTGGCCTGATTTCCTCGATTGGCTGGGCGCGCTGACGCCCACCGCTCCTGTTCCGCTGATTGACGGCATGGATGACGCCGAGCAAATCAGATCCCAGCTCATTCAGACCATTCTTTACGACTATGCGCTGGAGATCCAGTCGGGCGCGCAGGACGCCTACGATACGCCTCTTTTGCGCGCCGCGCTCGAAGCGGTGGATCGGCTGGATATCGAGGCCTTAATCCGGCAATTTGAAGAAACCTGTGACGAGGCCGCCTGCAATCCGCTCTTCAACGTCTATCAAAACAGCGGCGTAACCGGCGCAACTTACACCGACGATTACGACGACATTCCGCTCTATCTCTCCCTGAGCGCCTCATCCCCGCGTCGCCTGGCCCTGAACGCCTCCGTTGCCATGATCAATCCCTTCAGCGAACACCTTGACGAGGCCGTGCGCTTTATCGAAACGCTTGCCCAGCAGGATGCCCTTCCCTCTCGTGCGCTGCTCAGTCCGCATCAGGGAAGCGCTCAGCGCAGCGCCGATTACGAACGCGAAACCGCGGCGCAGGAGCTGAAAATCGCGCAGTATGAAGAGCTGCTGGAAAATGCCCGTGATGAGGCGTGTGAAGGCCTCAAAGCCGACCTTGAAAACGCCCGCAGCATTCGCGAGAAAATGGAAAACTGGTACTGGACAATCAGCAAAGAATCCCTGACGCACTATCGCACAGACGTCGAATGTGTGCTTCTCGACCTAAGCGGTTCGTTCTTTCCCTTCTCCGCGATGGGACATTCCTATCTCAGCAGCGAGGCCTCGCTGGACGAGTTCCTGAGCGAACTTCAGCGCGCCTATGAAATGCAGTGCCGCGAAGCGTACTAAAGCAGCGCATCCTCCGTATGCAGACAATCATACGGAGGATATTTTTATAACTTCTATTCCAAGCAGCTATCCCAACGCCGCTTGGCAGGAAGGCGTGTCGGCCTTGCCGACATACAGAGCACTATAGTGCTCCCAGCCTGTCAAAAAAGGTCGCAAAAAGCGGCCTTTTCTGATATAATAGAGG
>CAYOTH010000138.1:0-5543 GCA_964406835.1 uncultured Oscillospiraceae bacterium | reverse complement strand
GGCAACATCGGCTACAAGCTGGTGCAGCGTCTGGGCAAGGCGGAGGCCTATGGCCCGATCCTGCAGGGCATTGCCAAGCCGTGCAACGACCTCTCCCGCGGCTGCTCCGTGGACGACATCGTCGCCACTGTGGCCATCACGGCGGTTCAGGCGCAGGGCTAATCAGTCATTGGGCGCGCCGGTTTGCCCTCGGGCTGCGTGTCTGGGGCAGGCCGGCGGCGTTTTGAATATCAAAATACAAGCTGGAGGAAAACAAGCATGAAAATTCTGGTAATCAACGCCGGTTCCTCGTCGCTGAAGTATCAGCTGATCGATATGACCAATGAGAGCGTTCAGGCTAAGGGTCTGGTTGAGCGCATCGGCATCGACGGCTCCAATCTGGTTCACAAATACGGCGAGGACTGCGGCTCCAAGAAAAAGTACGAGCAGGCCATTGCCAACCATACCGAGGCCATGGAGCTGGTGCTCAAGGTGCTGGTTGACAAGGAAGTCGGTGTTATTGCCGATGTCAAGGAGATCAACGCCGTCGGCCATCGCGTGCTGCATGGCGGCATGGCCTTCACCAAGTCCTGCGTAATTGACGAGGCCTGCAAGGCGGCCATCAAGAAGTGCATCCCCCTCGGCCCGCTTCACAATCCGGCAAACCTGATGGGCATTGAGGCCTGCGAAAAGGCCATGCCCGGCGTGCCCAATGTCGCGGTGTTCGACACGGCGTTCCATCAGACCATGCCTGAGAAGGCCTATCTGTACGGCGTGCCGCTGAAGTATTTCCGTGAAAACGAAGTGCGCCGCTATGGCTTCCACGGCACCAGCCACCGCTTCATCGCGGGCGAGGTCGTCAAGATTCTGGGTGCGGAGCACAGCAAGGTGGTTATCTGCCACCTGGGCAACGGCTCTTCTCTGAGCGCCGTGGTGGACGGCCAGTGCGTCGATACGTCCATGGGCCTGACGCCTCTGCAGGGCGTGCTGATGGGCACCCGATCGGGCGATGTTGATCCGGCTGTTGTCGAGTTTATCGCCAACAAGGAAGGCTGGAATGCGACGCATACGCTGACCATGCTGAACAAGAAGAGCGGTCTGTTGGGCCTGTCCGAGGTTTCCTCCGATATGCGCGACGTTTTGACCTACTCCCGCGCTCAGGCCGGTGAGGAGATTGAAATCGGCGGCAACAAGGTGATTGCCGAGCAGGACAAGATCGACAAGTGCAAGACGACCGTGGATTGCTGGCAGTATTCCATCAAGAAGTACATCGGCTCCTATGCGGCGGCCATGGGCGGTCTGGATGCCGTGGTCTTCACCGCCGGCATCGGCGAGAATAACCCCGTTCTGCGCGCCATGGTGTGCGACGGCCTGGAGTTCCTGGGCATCAAGCTGGATGCTGCGGCCAACGATGAGAAGAAGTTCGGCGCGGAGGGCGAGATCTCGGCGGCGGATTCCAAGGTGCGCGTGTTCGTCATTCCCACCAACGAGGAGCTGGCCATTGCCCGCGATACGCTGGCGCTGACGGCCAACTAATTTAATAGCATAAAAGCATCTCCGGCTGCTGATGTTATTCGGCAGTCGGAGAGTTTTTTTATGCCGAAAAGGCCCGATAAAGCCTTGGGTTTGGCAGGGCATAAAGGACTTTGGCGAAAGTTATCGCGCGGCATTGTCCATGGGACTTTCAAAGCATGTGATGGACAATCTTATGCGTGTGCTTTTGAACGAAGACAAATTTGGAGTGAATTTGAGCGCCGCAAAACGGTATAATGGGCATGCTGAGGGGGTATTGACGTGTATGATGTCCTGAAATATATTCACGATCATATTGATCAGCCGCTGTCTGCGGCCGAGGCGGCGGCTCGCTTTGGCTATTCAAAGTGGTACTTTTGCCGGAAATTTCATGCCTATACCGGGCGAACCTTTGTGGACTACGTTCGACACTACCGCATTCAGCTGGCAGCCATTGATATTTTGCAGGGGAAAAAGATTACGGATGTTGCGCTGGATTACGGCTATGAGACGGTCGGCGGCTTTAATAAAGCCTTTTTGATCGAATATGGCTGTCTGCCCAGAGAGTATCGAAAAATCGCTGTTGAACAGCAGCTGTATTATGAGAGGAGAAGAACGGATATGTATGCGTTGAGTGACCGGTGTTCGATTCTCCGTGATGAGGCGGTTAATCAGAAAAGCTTTATGAAAAAGTATTGCCTGCAGCGTTGCGTTTATGGCGCCCTGGCCGCAGATCAGGCCGGTGCAGAAGTGGGAAGGAGCGAACGGCTGGCCGCAGAGATTGCGGGAACGCTGAAGAAGTTCAGGCCGTTTATTGCGTCGGGCGAGCTGCTGGTCGGTTATAATCTGGGCGATGCGCAGTGGGATATGACCGCCTGTACGGATACGGTCGAGGGAGGAAATCTTATAAAGGAAAACGGCATCAGCGACGAGGATGCGGCGCGCTATTTTGAACTGCGGGCTCAGGCGAAGGGCGGAAACTGGATCAGTCCTGAGCTGACGCCGGAGGAACGATGGACGAATGACGGCCCTGACGGCGAAAGAGCGGCGATTGGCCGCTGCATGGACAGCAATCATTCGGTGATTGGCTATGAGCGGGTGCTGAAACTGGGCTTTGAAGGTCTGCTTGAAGAGGTGCAGGCCTGGGCCAGGAAAAACGGCGCCAATGCGCTTTATCGAAGCATGGAGGTCATTTGCCGTGCGGCCTGCCTCATGGGCGAAAGGTACGCCGATGAGGCCGAACGGCTCAAGGGCAACGCCGAATACAACGATCAGGATCTTGAAAAGATCATTCAGGCCTGTCGGCAGGTGCCTCGTCGTCCGGCGCGCACCTTCTTTGAAGCAGCGCAGGCGCTGGTGTTTGCGCATATCATCAACACCTGGGAGGATGGTATCAATGCCAATTCGCTGGGGCGGCTGGATCAGATTCTTTATCCGTATTATCAGCGCGATATTGAGCAGGGGCTGCTTACCCGCGAAGAGGCACATGAGATCATCTGCTGCCTGTGGATTAAGTTTTATCGCGATTATGACGTGCAGCAATCCTGCGTTGGCGGCACGGATGCTCAGGGCCGGAGCATGGTCAATGAACTTTCTTACATGATGCTGGATGCGGTGGAGCAGCTGGATATTGTTCGCTGTCTGTCGGTGCGCTTTTCGCAGAAGACTGAGAAGGAGTTTTTAAAGCGCGCGCTGGAGGTTGTGGGACATGTGCAGAAGGGTGTACCGTTCTTTTTTAATGACGACGTGATGATTCCGGCGCTCATTTCCCACGGCATTAATCCGCAGGATGCCTATGATTATACGCAGATTGGCTGTGTGGAAACCGTTATTCCGGGAAAGTCCAATCCTCATGCCGTTTCGGGCGATGTCAATTTGCTCAAGGCGCTTGAATATACTTTGGGTAATGGCATGAGTCTGATGAACCCGGATAGAATGCCGGGCGTGGCGACGGGCGAAACGGAGGACTTTGCGACCTATGAGGCGCTTTATGAAGCGGTGCTTGTGCAGATGGAGCATTTGCTGGATTTGTCCTGTTCGAAAATCAGAAAATTCCGGGATACTTCAGTCTATAATTCCCCGCGCCCCTATAAGTCGCTTTTGACGCAGGGCTGTCTGGAGAGCGGGCGCGATTTTAATGATGCGGGGGCGGTGTATGACTATTATCAGGTGATGCTGGGAGGGGTTCCCAATCTGGCCGATTCGCTGGCGGTGATTAAGAAGTTTGTCTATGATGAGCAGAAATACACACTGCGGCAGATTAAAGATATTCTGGAAGCCGATTTTCCGGATGAGAGCGTGCGCCAGGAGTTTATCAATAACGCGCCCAAATTCGGCAACGATATTGACGAGGTGGATGATATTGCCGTTGATCTGGTCGATAAGGCCTGTGATATGCTGGAGACGCTGTCTCGAAAGTATGGTCTGGCTTTTCATGCGCAGCCGTTTACTTATCTGTGGATGATTGATCACGGCCACCACAGCGCCGCCTCGCCGGATGGACGGCATAAAGGAGAAATCATTGCCTACAGCGTTTCGCCCATGCAGGGCTGGGATTTTAACGGCCTGACGGCGCTGCTCAATTCCATATCGAAATTCCCGACCAAGCGGACGCCCGGGACGACCTCGGCCATTGTGGAAATTGATCCCAAGCTGTTTACGGACAGCAATATCGGCATATTGACCGATGTGCTGATGGCCAGCGGCCGCAAGGGCCTGAGCAACGTGCAGTTCAACACCATTGATGCCGATACGCTGATTGATGCGCAGCGGTATCCTGAAAAGTATAGCAATCTGGCTGTGCGCGTTTCAGGATTCAGCCAGAAATTTAATTTGCTTTCGCCGGAATTGCAAAATCATATTATCGGAAGGACGAAGCACACATGCCTTTGACGGGAAACATCGTCAATATTGCGCGTTCATCGGTTCATGATGGTCATGGCATCAGGACGGTTGTCTATTTTAAGGGCTGTGGGCTTAGATGCCGCTGGTGTCACAATCCCGAGACTTTTTCAGGCGAAAAGCAGATTCTCTATGCGAAGATCAAGTGCATTCATTGCGGGCGCTGCTTGCAGGTCTGTCCGGAGCATCATCGCATAGCGGGCCATGAAATGGTTTTTGAGCGGGAGGGCTGCAGGAGCTGCGGCCGATGCACTCATGCCTGCCCCTCAGGCGCTCTGTCGGTGTGCGGTGGCGCTTTGAGCGTGGAGGATGCGATGCGGGAAATCAGAAAGGATGCCCATTTTTTTGAGGCGACGGGCGGCGGCGTGACGCTTTCAGGCGGAGAATGTCTTCTTCAGCCGGACTATGCTGCGGCGGTACTGTCGCAGTGCCGTCAGGAAAAGATCCATACGATGATTGAGAGCGCGCTGTTTGTGCCATGGGAGAATATAGAATGGGTTATTCCCTATGTGGATGGCTGCTTTGTCGATTTGAAGCTGGTTGATGCGCAGAAGCATCGCTTTTATACGGGGCAGGACAATCGCCTGATTCTGGAGAATATCCGCAGACTGTCACATGGAGCCGTGCCGATGGTCATCCGTATTCCGCTGATTCCGGGAGTCAATGATTCGCCGGAGGACATGCGAGCCTTTGCCGGTGTGATTTCTGCTCTCGGGGAGGCTGTTCAGGGCGTTGAGCTGCTTCGCTATAATAATCTGGCGGAGGCCAAATATCAACTGGCAGGCCTTGAATATGAAGCCTTTGGGCAGGAGGTTCAGTCTTCAAAGACGATGGAGGTTTTGCGAGAAGCGCTTGCGCAGGCGCTGAAGAAGCCCTGCGAGGTTTTCTATCGTAAGGACTGAAAAAAGCAGAGTTTCTTTGCACGGCCAAAGAATGAACAGACTAATTGCGCTCCCCCAAAAAGAGCGGGCGGCTCGGCTTGGGGGTTAAGCGCTGCGTAAATTTCCGGCTATGTATCGTTTGTCCATTTGTCGAACTCGTCTCATGGGGGAGTTTGGCTTGCGAAAAGCGCCCGGATACGCCTTTGAAAGAGGCGTCAGCCTGTCAAAGAATCCACAATGCGACCTCGCAATGCGTCTTCTTATGCGGTA
>CAYOTH010000137.1:0-5572 GCA_964406835.1 uncultured Oscillospiraceae bacterium | reverse complement strand
AACAGTTGATAAGTAAATTAGTTCCTTATAACTGTTAAGCCAAGGGTTTTCGGGAATTGCTCCAATCGGGGCGGTTCCCTTTTTTTCGCCAAAGTGTGAGAATAGTGTGAGAAAAAGTGTGATTTCACACTTCCAGCCTGTCAAAAAAGGCCGCTTTTTGCGACCTTTTTTGACAGGCTGAGCTGTATCCGTTAAAGGGTACAGCTCTTGATGTTTGATGGATAGATGGCGGGTTCAGCCGATGGTGCCGCCCGGGGCAATGCCCAGGCAGTATTCTACGCCAATGGCGACCAGCACGACCAATAGCGAAATAATGAAGCCGTGCAGCATGGGCTTGGCGCCGGATTTGCACAGCTCGGTGAAGCTGGTGTTCAGGCCGATGGCGGCCAACGCGGCGACCATCAAAAATTTACTGACCGTCTTGAGCACAGACGCGGCGGAGGCGGGAATCAGCTCCAGGCTGCACAGTGCCGACATGGCCAGAAAGCCCAGAATAAACCACGGGAAGACTGACTTCATGCGGACGTTGACCGAGACGTTTCCGCTGGCCGCGGCTTCCTTTTTCTTGAGACGCATGCTGATGGCGGCAAAGACCAGCACCGTGGGGATGATGGCCAGCGTGCGGGTCAGCTTGACCATCGTGGCAAAATCGCCGGCGGCTTCGCTGAAGGCATAGCCAGTGGCCACGACGCTGGAGGTGTCGTTGACCGCCGTGCCGGCCCACAGGCCGAACGCCGCATCCGACAGGCCCAGCTTACGGCCCAGAATCGGGAAGACCAGAATCATGACCATATCAAAGAGGAAGGTGGCGGACATGCCGTAGGCGATGTCCATATCGCTGGCCTCGATGACCGGCGCAATGGCGGCAATGGCTGAGCCGCCGCAGATGCCCGTTCCGGCGTTAATCAGGCTGCTGGTTTTCCAGTTCAGGCCCAGTGCGCGGCCGATAACATAGCCCAGGCCAAAGCAGGTGGCCAGCGTGAAGACCATAACCGTCAGCGAGAAGCGGCCCACGGTCAGCACGGTGGAAATATTCAGGCTGGCGCCCAGCAGGATGATGGCGAATTTCAGGATTTTCTTTGAGGTGAATTTAATGCCGGGCTGCGTAACGGCATTGGGTTTAAAGAAATGGTTGATGATCATGCCGATGAACAGTGCGATGACCGAAGCGCCGATCAGGTGAAGCCCGGCAGCGTTTTCCCAGTGCTCAAGCAGCTTGGCGACGGCGGCAATGGCGAGGGCCATGGCGCAGCCGGGCAGCAGCTTTTTGATTTTTTCCATGCTTTTGTTCCCTCCAAACGTGTTCTTGCTTTATTATAACGCGTTTATGTGATAAAATCAAATTATCTCTTGCCGATTGGCAGAATAGATTTGAGCGGGGGAGCAAATACCAAATGAGCAGAAAACAGTTGGTGGAACTAACCAATATGTGTATGATTTATGATGATGACTGCGTGCTGGTGCAAAACAGGCGGAGCAGCCATTATCCGGGCGTGACTTTTCCCGGTGGACATATCGAGGCAGGCGAATCACTGACGGATGCTGTGATTCGCGAGGTCTATGAGGAAACCGGGCTGACGATTTCATCGCCCCGGCTGTGCGGCGTCAAGGATTGGTTTGAGGAGGACGGCTCGCGCTATATCGTGCTGCTCTACAAGACGGATTGCTATCAGGGAACGCTGAAATCCTCGCAGGAGGGCGACGTGTATTGGGTGCGGCGCAGCGAGCTGCCCGGGCAGCCTCTGGCGCAGGACATGCAGGCGCTTGTGCGCGTGTTTGAGGAGGAAACGCTGGGCGAAGCGTTTTATGAAAAGGTGGATGGAGCGTGGGTCATGCGCCTTCAATAGCCTGCGAATCATGGACAAAGAGCGGCAAAACCCGAAATAAAATGTGCAGCTCTTGAAAATATGGCGATTCATGATATAATATAGAGAACGGATAACCTAAAAAGCGGATGCGTGGCAGGGAACGGCGCGCCGCCTGAACTTCTGAGGGAGGCCTTTTGACATGCCCAATACGAAATTGACCCGCGAAAAGCTGAAGGTTCATTTTCATTACAGCCGTATGGCTTATCTGATCGTCATTGTTCTGACGGTGATGGCGGCCAATCTGATCTATTCGATGACCGAATACCGCGCGCCCAATGCACGCCGGGTGGATATTGAAATTGTCGGCGCTTATGCCGAAACCTCGACGGAGGCCGCGCAGCAGGCCATTGCGCGGATGCTGGCCGCCGGTCAGGAGGCCGAGCGGCAGGCCGACGCTGCGCAGGGTATCGATGTGACAGCGCCCGATTACGAGTGCGCGCTTCAGGAAGTGGCGATGTTCACGATCGAATATGACGAGACGGCTTCGAGCGAGGATACCTATTATTCGCTGCAGAAGTACATGGTCACGCTGGCGGCGCAGGAGGGTGATATTTACGTGATCAGCCGTAGCCAGCTGATCGATCTGATCGAGCAGAACGCTGTGGTGCCGCTGGATGACTACATTGAGCGGGGCGTGATTGACCCGGGCGAGCGCGATCTGGCGCGCGTGACGTTTGACGAGTACGATGACGACGGACAGGCTACCGGAGGCCGCCACATTTACGCGCTTCAGGCCGACATGCTGACCGGCATGGGCAGCGGGCTGTATTACAACACGGAAGGCAAGTATCTGGCGATTTTGCAGTTCAGTCAGAATCAGGATACGGCGGCGGCTGTGCTTCAGGAGATGATCGAGGTCTTCGAGGAAGAGCCGGTCGTATCGGAGGAAGAGTAAGCGATGATTCAGCAAAAGCTTAAAGGGCGCGCGGTGTCGCCGGTCAAGGGCATTTTGATCGTGCTGGGCATTGTGCTGTCGATTGTTGTGGTGAGCTTTCTTGAACGGCTGATTGCGCTGGCAACCGGTCTTCAGTATGGCAGTATGGTGGTTTGGGTGCTGATTATTGCCGAAGCGGCGGCGGTCATGCGCCTGGGCGTTATGGAATACCGCTATACCGTGGATGACGGTCGATTCTTTATTGAGCGCGTTTATGGCGATCATGCGCGTATCGTGCAGGATATTTCGCTGAGCGAGATTCTGGCGGTGGGCGATCAGGCCGAGGTGTTCAAGGCATACGGCAATGGCCAGTCCTACGATAAGGCCGTGCTGCGCGAAAACACCCTGCCCACGAAGGCCGTCGCTTATAAAAAGGATGGCGACGAGCGCGCGCGCCTGTTGCTCATTCAGTCGGAGGAGTCGCTTTTCAAGGCGCTTTTGGAAGCCGCCGAGCAAAAATAACCCTTCACCGATTGAAACCCTCCCGAATAGCCTGTTAGCAGCCGGGTATACTGGATGCGACAGGAAATTCGGGAGGGCTTTTCTTATGCAAGAATGTGTTCTTTGCCATCGAAGTACGGGGGAACAGGGGCAAAGCGCTCTGGTGCTGTGCGCGTCCTGCCGCGGCCAGATCTGCGCGCTTCGTCCGCAGGAGGGACGGTATCTTTGGTATGTACGGGCCCTGAGCCGCGCTCGAAGCCAGGAACAAAACAAATCCCCGGCTGTTTTGGCCGGATCATTCCTCAGCGGAACAGTCCGGCAGAACGCCGGGGATTTTTAGAATGCTTTTTAGCGGGCAGGCAGTCTGCGCGCGAAGTTAATCATATCGCCGCCCTGGCGGTTATAGGGACGCATGACCAGCATGAAGGAAGCATTTTCCTTTAGCGACAGGCAGTACTTCTCCAGCGGCAGTGGGCCGCAGCTGTTGGAGCCGATGCCGCCCATGCGCCAGTCGAGAGACAGCACGGTTTTGTCCTCGGCCTTCAGCTCGAAGGTATGCTCGGCCTTGTCGAGCGCTTCAGCGGTGTAGGGATGCGCGCTGAAGGAGAAGCCGTTGTCCTCGTAGGTTTCCTCGCCCACGACCATCAGTCCAGCACCCAGAATATCGGTGACGCACAGCGCGCGGATGCCGCCGCGCGAGCCGTTCTCCTGTGGACGGATGTAGGGCTCATGCAGATCATCCACCAGCGCGGAATACTGCCCGAGCAGCGCAGAGAGCTGCATGTCGGGGTAGTTTTCCTGCGGACCCAGGCCGTACCACATGACGCGGTCAAAATCGGCGGGCATTTCCATGACCAGGCCGACGCGCGGCAGATAGGGAAGCTCCTCGCGCAGCGGTTCGAAGACGGTGTTCAGGCGCACGTCGCCGTTTCCGAAGACGGTGTAGGTCATTGTACTGCGCAGGATCGGCAGATGAATGCGCGGAGAATGCACGACGCAGGCCTGAATGCGGACGGACGCCTCGCTGAGGCGCTCCACAGTGAAGGCTTCAACGCGGGTTATCAGTTGGTCAAGATCGAGCGGCTTCCAGTTCTCGCGGTAGTTGCGGTCGTTGTCGATCGGGGCGCGGAAGAGATTGACGCGTGGGCCGCTGGTCAGCAGCTCGTTTCCGGCCGCAATCCAGCTGACCAGCGCGCCGCTGCGGCGCTCAAAGAGCAGAGAGAAGTCCTCGCCCAAAATTTCAACGTGCTCGTCGTCTTCGTCAATGTCCAGCGCGGGCATGTCCTCGGCGTCCAGACGGGCGACGACGGGCTGTACGGGCAGCATGATCTGCGTGGCGGTGATCTCATGGCCGCGTTCGCACCAGAGCTGATCGAAGGCCTCGCTGACATGCAGCTCAAGATAGGTTTCGCCGTTTTCGGGCAGTGTGTAGCCCAGGTTGACGGTTTTCTCGCCGTGGGGCACAATACCGCTCAAATCCAGGCGGCCGTGCGCGATGGTTTCGCCTTCGCAGACCATGCTCCAGGCGGCGTCAAAATCATCCAGCGTGCGGAAGGCAAAGAGATTGCGGATGGTCAGGTAGCCGGTCTGGGCGTCGGTCAGCTCGAACTTGACCGGCTCGTAGGCCTTTTTAAGCTCGATCAGGCCGGTATGCGGCGTGCGGTCGGGATAGTTGAGGGCGTCTACGCAGAAGCAGCCGTCATGGGGATGCTCGCCGAAATCGCCGCCATAGGCATAGAAGGACTCGCCGTCCTCGGTTTCGGTGAGGATGCCGTGATCGACCCACTCCCAGACGCAGCCGCCGATCAGCCGCTCATGAGCATAAATGGTTTCCCAGTATTCCTTCAAGGAGCCGGGGCCAAGGCCCATGGCGTGCGCATATTCGCACAGGAAGAACGGGCGCGGATCGGTTTCGTCGCAGCCCTCCTGTTCAAGCGCCGGGACGGACGTATACATGCGCGATTTGACATCGCTGACAGTGACGCCGGCTTCAAAGAGCGGCTTGTGGGCATATTCGCCTTCATAGTGAATCGGGCGGGAGTTATCCAGCTCAAGAATACGCTTTTTCATGGCCAGATGGTTGCAGCCATAGCCCGATTCGTTGCCCAGCGACCAGAAGATGATCGCGGGGTGATTGATATCGCGCACAACCATGCGCTCGGCGCGGTTGACATAGGCGGCTTGCCAGACAGGATCGTCGGAGAGACGGTTCCAGCAGCCCTCAAAGCCCAGAACGCAGCAGCCATGGCATTCCAGATCGGTTTCGTCGATGACGTACAGGCCATAGCGGTCGCACAGATCGAGCCAGCGCGGGTCGTTGGGATAGTGC
>CAYOTH010000136.1:0-5620 GCA_964406835.1 uncultured Oscillospiraceae bacterium | reverse complement strand
AGTATGTTCAGGCATACTTCTCCTATGACTCCAAGAAGTCCGGCGGCATCACCGTTTCCCATCTGCGTTTCGGCGATACCCCCATCCGCTCCACCTACCTGATCGACTCCGCGGACTTCATCGCCTGCCACAACCCCAGCTACGTCACCAAGTACGACATGGTGTCCGCGCTGAAGGAAGGCGGCGTGTTCCTGCTCAACTGCCCCTGGACCGCTGAGCAGATGGAGACCGAGCTGCCCGCTTCCATGAAGCGCGCGCTGGCCGCCAAGAAGGCCCGCTTCTATACCGTTGACGCTATCGCGCTGGCCCGTCAGGTGGGCATGGGCGGCCGCATCAACACCATCATGCAGGCTGCGTTCTTCAAGCTCGCCGAGGTTATCCCCTACGATAAGGCCGACGAGTACATGAAGGCCTATGCCAAGAAGTCCTACGGCAAGAAGGGCGACGCCATCGTCAAGATGAACTGGGATGCCATCGATGTGGCCATTTCCGGCCTGATCGAGGTTAAGGTTCCGGCCGAGTGGGCGGATGCCACCACTGGCGCCGTTCCGGTCAAGGTTCCGGCGACCGAGTATTTCGATGCGATCGTTTCTCCGATTCTGGCTCAGGCCGGCGACAAGCTGCCCGTGTCCGCCTTCACCAAGGATACGGCCACGGCGGGCGGCGTGGTTCCTACCGGCACCACCAAGTTTGAGAAGCGCGGCGTTGCGGTGAAGGTTCCCGAGTGGGATGTCACCAAGTGCATTCAGTGCGGCAACTGCGCGCTGGTTTGCCCGCACGCCTGCATCCGTCCGTATCTGCTGACTGAGGAGCAGGCCGCTTCCGCGCCCGAGACCTTCGTCACCAAGGACGCCATCGGCCCAAAGTTCAAGGGCCTCAAGTATCGCATGCAGGTCAGCCCGCTGGACTGCACCGGCTGCGAGAACTGCGCTCAGGTCTGCCCCGTCAAGGATGGCGGCGCGCTGACCATGAAGCCGCTGCACACCCAGGATGCTCAGGAGGCCAACTGGGAGTTTGCCCAGACGCTGCCTGAGTACAAGGGCGAGCTGAACGTCAAGACCGTTAAGGACAGCCAGTTCAAGAAGCCGCTCTTCGAGTTCTCCGGCGCCTGCGCGGGCTGCGGCGAGACCCCCTATGTCAAGCTCATTACCCAGCTGTTCGGCGATCGCATGATCGTGGCCAACGCCACGGGCTGCTCCTCCATTTATGGCGGCAGCGCGCCGACCTGCCCCTATACCACCAACGAAGCCGGTCATGGTCCGGCCTGGGCGAACTCCCTGTTCGAGGATAACGCGGAGTTTGGCTTCGGCATGAACCTGGCCATGGCGCAGCGCCGTGCCAAGCTGGCCGACACCGTGAAGAAGCTCACCGAAGTCGAATGGGCCCAGGCAGACATCAAGGAAGCCGGCGCGGAGTGGCTCGAGAAGATGGACGACGCCGAGGGCTCCAAGGCTGCCGGCGCCAAGCTGCTGGCCGCCTGCAAGGATGGCATTGACCTGACCGGCACCGAGTGGGAAGGCAAGACCTGCGACTGCGATGCCTGCACGCTGGCGCGTGAGGTAATTGACAGCGCCGATCTGCTGACCAAGAAGTCCATCTGGATCTTCGGCGGCGACGGCTGGGCTTACGACATTGGCTACGGCGGACTGGATCACGTTTTGGCTCAGGGCCAGGATGTCAACGTCCTCGTGCTCGATACCGAGGTGTACTCCAACACCGGCGGACAGGCTTCGAAGTCCTCGCCCACCGGCGCGGTGGCCAAGTTTGCGGCGGCTGGCAAGCGTACCAAGAAGAAGGATCTCGGCCTGATGGCTATGTCCTACGGCTATGTGTACGTTGCTCAGGTTGCCATGGGCGCCGATCCGGCTCAGCTGCTCAAGGCTGTGACCGAGGCCGAAGCCTATCATGGCCCGTCCCTGATCATCGCCTACGCTCCCTGCATCAACCACGGCATCAAGATGAATCAGGCTCAGGCCGAGATCAAGAAGGCTGTGGCTGCGGGCTACTGGCAGCTGTATCGCTACAATCCGGAGCTCGAGTCCCCGCTGACCGTCGATTCCAAGGATCCGACCGCCAGCTATCAGGACTTCATCCGCGGCGAGAACCGCTATGCGTCTCTGCTGCGTCAGTTCCCGGATGCGGCGGCTTCCTTGTTCACCAAGGCTGAGGAAGATGCTGCTTCCCGCCTGGCTATGTACAAGAAGCTGGCTGGCAAGTAATTGCCAAAGCACCTGGTCTGCCATCGTGCAGTTCGGATGAAACCTTTATAAATCAGCCGCCGGAGAGCGTTTGTTCTCCGGCGGCTTTTTGTGCGCGAAATAGACAGAGGCGGCGTCCTTTGCAATTGTTTTGGAAAACGGGCCGTTTTGCTTGAAGCATCGGCACTGATGTGATAAAATAGACCGGATGGCATCAGAAGACGAAACAATTAAAGAGGAGGCGCGGTCGTGAAGACGCTTCAGGAGATTATCGATAAGGCACATAGAATTGTGTTCTTTGGCGGCGCGGGGGTTTCGACGGAAAGCGGCATACCGGATTTCCGCAGTGCGGACGGTTTGTACAATCAGAAATATGCCTATCCGCCCGAAACCATACTCAGTTGTGCATTTTTTTATTCGAAGCCGGAGGAGTTTTTTCGCTTTTATCGTGAAAAAATGATTTTCCCGAGCGCCCAGCCGAATGCGGCGCATAAAAAGCTGTTCGAGCTGGAGCAGGCCGGAAAGCTGCGCGGCGTTGTGACGCAGAATATCGACGGGCTGCATCGTCGGGCCGGCAATAAGCTGGTTTATGAGCTTCACGGAACGATTTATGAAAATACCTGCTTGGACTGCGGCCAAAAATACACGCTGGATGACGTCATGAATTGCGAGGGCGTGCCGCATTGCGCATGCGGCGGCGTGATTAAGCCGGATGTTGTGCTTTACGGTGAATCGCTGGACAAATATACGATTATGGGCGCGTGTCGGGAAATTTCGCAGGCGGATACGCTGATCGTGGCCGGAACCAGCCTGGCCGTGCAGCCGGCGGCTTCGTTTTTGGATTACTTTGACGGGCGGGAGTTTGTGGTGATCAATCCCGATGAAACCAGCGCCGATCAGCGGGCAACGCTGGTGATTCATGGCCGCGTGGGTGAAACGATGCAGGGCTTGACGGTGCACTGAAAAAACGCGCCGAAATAACGGACGGAGGCTCAATGAAATGTATTATCTGTTTTTGATCATCGCAACGGTGCTCTTCAGCATACAATTTGTGTTTAACAAGGTTTATCAGCGCGAGGCGGGTGAAACGTTTATCGGCTCCTGCTGCTTTTTGCTGATTTCCTCGCTGGTGTTTGGTGTGCTGATGTTTGCCTATAACGGCTTTAAATTGTCGTTTGCGCCCTTTTCGCTGCTGATGGCGATTTGTAATCTGATCATCAGCGTGGGAAGCGGATATTTTGGCATTGTGGCGTTGTCGATTTCTGATCTGGCGAAGTATTCCCTGTATATGATGCTGGGCGGCATGGCGATGCCTTTTATCTATGGCTTTTTCTTTAACGGCGATGCCGTGACCTGGCAGAAGCTCGTCTGCTTTGTGACCATTGCCGCAGCGCTTTATATCAATGCGTCCGGCGGCCAAAAGTCGGAAAAGGGCGGCTGGAAGGCCAAATTGTGCTATGCGGCTATCTTTTTCTTCAATGGCTTTTCGGGCGTTGTGGCGACCATTCACCAAAATCCGGCGGCCGGTGTGGCCATTGTCGGCACCAATGACTTTACCATCTGGAAGATGATTGTCAATGTGGTCTTTTGCGGCCTGGTGGTGCTTTGGGGCGCGCGGCGCGGCCAGATTAAGCCCCTGTCAATCAAGGCCTTGAGCGCGGCAGGCGGCTATGGCGTGGTGAACGGCATTGCCAGCGTTTTGCTGCTGATAAGCATACTGCATATTGAGCCGTCGGTTCAGTATCCGATTGTCACGGGCGGCTGTGTGATTCTGTCGGTGGTGTTTGGTCTGTTTTTCAGGGAGAAGATTACGCTGCGCAATGCGATTTGCGCGCTGGTGACGCTGGCGGGAACGCTGGTATTGATGATCCCCTGATGCGGACTTAAAAGGCCGGCGCTGCGCAGAGAGTTAAAGCGTCGGCTTTTTCCTGTACTGTTTTGCAAAAGGAATCAATATAATACAATATAAAATTCTGTTCGCTGGCGAATAAATATTCGCGCGAAATGCTAAAAATACTTCCACAGAAGGGCCGGAAATGGGGCTATAAGGCCTGATTTATAGTAAAATAGTCTCATGACAATCACATGATGCCGGGGAGAATGGAGGCAGGAGCGGGTGAGATTGCGCCTTGACGCGTCACCTTTTGCCGGGCGGGTTCGTTCGCAGGACGAGGGCTTCGGCGAGGTTCGCATGCTAAAATTTGTCCCAACTTCTAAAATCCCCTGTTTTGTGATTGAAACACCGTGTTATAATAAGTAAGATAATAAAGGTGTTTTGGCTTGAAAACTGGAGTCAAAGCCATGATGCGCCTTTTGCGTGAAAGATACTATAAGATACAATGATAGAATAAAAGTGGAGTGAAGGACATGAAGATCATCAAGCGCAACGGCGCCGAAGAGAATTTCGATAGAGAGAAAATCAGCAGCGCGGTTTTTCGCGCGACGATGAACGTCGAGCGGGAGGAAGACCGGCTGACCGCGCCGCAGATTGAGGCGGTGGCGCAGGCTGTCGAAGCGAGATGCCTGGAGATGAACCGCGCCGTTTCGGTTGAGGAAATTCAGGAACTGGTTGAGACTGAGATCATGAAGCAGGGTGCCTTTGAGGTAGCTAAAAAGTATATTCGCTATCGCTATACCCGCACGCTGGTGCGCCAGGCCAACACCACTGATACGAAGATTCTCAGCCTGATCGAGTGCAACAACGAGGAAGTCAAGCAGGAAAACGCCAACAAAAACCCGACGGTCAACAGCGTTCAGCGCGATTATATGGCCGGCGAGGTGAGCAAGGACATCACCAAGCGTCTTTTGCTGCCGGCTGACATCGTCGAGGCCCATGAACAGGGCATTATTCACTTTCACGATACCGATTACTATGCTCAGCACATGCACAACTGCGATCTGGTCAACCTGGAGGATATGCTCCAAAATGGCACGGTGATCAGCGGGACGATGATTGAAAAGCCGCATTCCTTTTCGACGGCCTGCAACATCGCCACGCAGATTATCGCGCAGGTGGCCAGCAACCAGTATGGCGGGCAGAGCATTTCGCTGACGCATCTGGCGCCGTTTGTACAGGTTTCCCGCGTCAAAATCCGCCGCGATGTCGAGGCCGAGATTAAGGCGCTGGGCGTCGAGCCGGAGGAAGAGGCCGTTTCGAAAATCGTCGAAAAGCGGCTGCGCGAGGAAATTCGCAAGGGTGTGCAGACGATTCAGTATCAGGTTGTCACGCTGATGACCACCAACGGCCAGGCTCCGTTTGTGACGGTGTTCATGTATCTGAACGAGGCCAGAACGCCTCAGGAGAAGAAGGATCTGGCCGTCATCATCGAGGAGGCCCTCGAGCAGCGCTGCCAGGGCGTCAAGAATGAAAAGGGCGTCTGGATTACTCCGGCATTCCCCAAGCTGATTTATGTGCTTGAGGA
>CAYOTH010000135.1:0-5758 GCA_964406835.1 uncultured Oscillospiraceae bacterium | reverse complement strand
CTCGAGCACCGAAGCGGCGCTCGGGGCAATCGCGCCCTCCCGTTCGGGCAGCGGCACGGCCATAGCTCCCGGCACCAGCGTCTGAAGCACGGGAACAATCGATTGCGGGCAGGCCAGCGTCACCAGCCCCGTGCCCATGCGCAGCGCCATGCGAGCAGCATAATGCGCCGCGCCCGCCATGCCCACTGAACCGGCCACAATCAGCAAATGGCCGCAGCTTCCCTTATGGATGTTGCGGCGGCGCACAGGCAGCGCCCGCACGGCATCCTGCGGCTCGACCAGCCAAAGGGCCTTTCCGGTTTCCGGCGCCAGATCGAGCGAACGAACGTCCACCTGTCCGCACATATCCAGCCCGTCGGCTAAATAATGCCCCCACTTGGCGTATTCAAACGTCACAGTCACGTCAGCCTCGACGCACACGCCCAAAACGCGCCCGCTGCTCAAATTCAGCCCTGAAGGCGCATCCACGGCCAGCACGCGGCTTCCCCGCTCGTGATCCCGGTTGATCCGCTCGATGAGCGCCTCTTCCCGGCCCGAGACCGAACGATTCAGCCCGATGCCAAACAGCGCGTCCACCCAGATATCCGGCGGCTGGACGTCCGCTTCCTCCTCAATCACAAGCCCCTGGCGCAGCGCCTCCTGCGCGCAAAGCCGCGCGTCTCCCGAAAGCGTCTCCCAGGGACAAGCAGAGACCAACGCCACCTGCGCGCCCCTTTGGCGAGCCTGCACGGCCAGCGCATAGCCGTCCCCGCCGTTGTTGCCACGCCCACAGGCAATCGCCACGCGGCGATTTGAAAAGCTGCCAAAATGCGCCTCAAAGGCCTCAGCCAGGCGCGCGGCCGCATGATGCATCAGCTCCAGCGAGGAGACCCCCGCCACAAAACAGCGCTTTTCCAGCGCATACATTTCCGGCGGCGAAATCAGCCTGCGCATCTCCTCCGCCCCCTTATCTTTAACGAATTTCAACGATCACATCGTCGATGCGAGCTCATTATAACACGCTTTAAGAGCCTTGTAAATAATGAACATCGCGCCGCTCAACCGCTTTTTCGGAGGCTTTCCGCCGTCCGTTTCAAAAGGAGAAATGACCATGAACTTTGATTTCAAAAGCGCCCGCCACTGGGCCGAGGAACTGATCCGTTCGGCCGTTGAGCCGGGCGCGCGCCTCATTGACGCCACGCTGGGCAACGGCTACGACACGCTGTGGCTGGCCGAGCTGACCGGCGAAGAGGGCCACGTCTACGGCTTTGACATTCAGCAGGAAGCCGTCGAGCGCACCCGCGCCCGCCTCATCGACGCCCGGCTCGACGAGCGCGTCACCCTTTTTCATGCAGGCCACGAGCACATTTCCGAGCTGGTCAACGAACCGGTCGATGCCGTCGTCTTCAACCTGGGCTGGCTGCCCGGCACCGACAAAGCGCTGCGCACGCGCGCTTCCACCACGCTGACGGCAGTCAACGCGGCGCTGGACAAGCTCAAGGAAGGCGGCCTGCTGACCATCTGCGTCTATCCGGGGCATCCCGAGGGCCGCGAGGAGCTTGAAGCGCTCATCGCCTGGGGACGCACCCTGCCCGCCGCGCGCTACGACGTGATGACGCGCGCCTATCTCAATCAGGCAGGCGATCCGCCGGTGCTCATCGCCGTCAAGAAAAACAAAACGCGTCAAAAGCGCTGAGCTTCCTCAATCACCGCCACAGCCGCCGCCAGACCGGAGACGTGCGTAATCGAAACCAGCACGCGTCCGCCGCCCAGCGCCTCAAGCCGCTTTTGTGCGCCGCCCTGAAGGCGTACCTGGGGACAGCCCAGCGCGTCCGGTTCGATGGAAATATCGCACATCGAAAAGCCACGAAAGCCTGTTCCCAGCGCCTTGGCCACGGCCTCCTTGGCCGCAAAGTATCCGGCGGCTGTCTGCGCGCCCCGCTTTTCAATGGCGCGCTGTTCGGCCGGCGAATACACGCGCTCTATAAAGCACGGATGCCTTTCAAGCGCCCGCTCGATTCGCCCAATATCCATCAGATCCATGCCCAGCCCGCCGATCATCGCGCTTTCCTCCCGTCACACATAGCCCATCACCCCGCGCACCGACACATCGCCAGCGCGCACGATCCGCTCCTCGCCCGCCTCGGTAACAACCAACAGCGAGCCGTCCTCGGTCAGCGCACGCGCCGTGCCTTCGAATGTTTCATTCAGGCCGATCACCCGCACGCGCCGGGAAAGCGTAATGCACATGTCCTCATACTGAGGACGAATCGCCTGCGCTCCGCCCTGCGCCCAGAGGTCATAATATTCCTCGAAGCGTTCCAGAATCCGCGCGGTCACAGCGGCTCGGCTAGGCGTTATTGGGCAAACCTCGGCCAGCGAACCGGCATGAGGAATGGCCTCGCCGCGCGGGCTGCCCGTCACGTTCAGGCCGATGCCCGCCACGGCATAGCGCACCTGATCCATATCGGTGCTCATCTCCAGCAGCATACCGCACAGCTTATAGCCCTCGGCCACGATGTCGTTGGGCCACTTAATCATGGCGGGCGCGCCAAAATCCCGACAGGCGGCACACACAGCCAGCGCAGCCACCTGCACCAGTTCGGCTGCCTTCTCCGGCGCGGTGTTTTCTGGGCGCAATAAAAGGCTCATCAGCACCGCCTCGCCCCGACGCGCACTCCAGGAACGTGTCATGCGTCCCCGCCCGCTTTCCTGCTCCTCGGCAATCACCAGCGTGCCATGCGGCGCACGCTCCACCTCATCCTCTCCCAACGCCCGGGCGACGCGATTGGTCGAGGCCGTGCTCTCGAGATAGTCAATGCGCCCGGCAATCCAGCGCGCCCGCATTTCCTTTCGGATGCAGGAAGGCCAGAGCGCATCCTCGGGCGGCGTCAGGCGATAGCCCTTGCGGCGCTGCGATTCAATCTCATAGCCCTGTGCGCGCAGCGCCTCAATCGCCTTCCAGACGCCGGCGCGCGTCACGCCCAGCTGGCGGCTGATCGCCTCCCCGGAAACATAGTCCTGCTGCATCAGCAGCGATAAAAGCCTGTTCTGATCCATAGCGCGATCCCTCACTGTTTTTTGGAAACTGCTTCTATTATATCTCACTTCGGCCTCGAGCGCCAGAGGAGGCGACCCGAAAGCCGCATGAAATTGTGAAAAAAGTGCGTCGGCGCTTGTATTATTTACGTCATATTTGTATACTGAACGAAGATGGATATTCGTTTTTTCGTCCATAGGCCGGACGGCAGTGGAACGAAAAGGCCTTCAAATGCTTCTAAAGGGTGAGCGCGCCCAGGGCGACGCCCGCTCAAGACTATACAAAGATTGGAGCCATATCATGCAGGACATCGATAAAATGGTTGCCCAGCTCAAGGAAAACATCGCGCGAGTGATGGTTGGCAAGGAAAATTCGGTCGAGCTGTTGCTCTGCGCGCTGCTCTGCCGGGGTCATGTGCTGATTGAGGACGTGCCGGGCGTGGGCAAAACCACGCTGGTTTCGGCGCTGGCCCGTTCGCTGGATTGTTCGTTCAAGCGCATTCAGTTTACGCCCGACATCACGCCCAGCGACATCACCGGCTTCTCCATCGTCAACATGAAGACCGGCGACATGGAGTTTCACCAGGGCGCAGTCATGAGCCAGATTGTGCTGGCCGATGAAATCAACCGCACCTCGCCCAAAACCCAGTCCTCGCTGCTCGAAGTCATGGAGGAGGGCCAGGTCACTGTGGACGGCGTGACTTATCGTATGCCCCAGCCCTTCATCGTGCTGGCCACGCAGAACCCGCTCGATTTCGTCGGCACTTACCCGCTGCCCGAAGCGCAGCTGGACCGCTTCTTTATGAAAATCGCCATTGGCTACCCGACCTGTGAAGAAGAAATCAGCATTCTGGAGCGCTTTACCGGCGGCGCGCGCCCCATGGAAACGGTCAGGCCCATCTGCTCGGCGCAGGACATCGTCACCATGCAGCAGATGGTCAGCCAGGTCTATTCCTCCAAGGAGGTGCGCAGTTACATCTCCCTGATCGCGCAGGCCTCCCGCAAACACAGCGCCCTTCAGCTGGGCGTCTCCACGCGCGGCGCGATTTTCCTGCTCAAGGCCGCTCAGGCGCGCGCGCTGCTCTCCAGCCGCGATTACGTCGTCCCGGAGGACGTGCAGTATATGGCCGCGCCCGTGCTGGCGCATCGCCTGATCCTCAGCCCGGAGGCGCGTATGCGCAATATGACGGCTGAGCGCGTTCTCTCTCAGGTGATCGGCTCCGTTCAGGTGCCGGTGAGGACGGCGTGACCGCCCGCACAGCCGTGTTCGTTCTGGTCGCGCTGACGCTGTTGGTCATCGCGCTGTCCACCGGAACGACCGTGTACTATCTGCTGGCCATTATGCTGCTTATGATGACGCTGCTCTCGCTCATCAGCGTGCTGGTCACGCTGGTCACGCTGCGTGTCAAGGCTTCGGCGCAGCGACGGCGTGTCTCCCGCGGCGACAGCGTAGCCATCAGCCTGACGCTCAGCCGCAAGTCATTTCTGCCGATCGGCGCCGTCGAGCTGGATGTCTCGACCCCCGGCGAAAACCGCGAAATCGGGTATATGACCCTCAGCGTGCCGCCCTTTCGCGAGCGGCAATACCGCTATACCATCCGTTGCACCCATCGCGGCATTTACGAGGTGGGCGTTTCCCGCATCAGTGTCAGCGATGTGTTCGGGTTGTTTACCTTCTCCCGGTCGCTGTCCGGCCCTTCGGCGCGCGTAACCGTATCGCCCCGCCTGCGCAGGCTGCCGCCTATGGTTATCCAGCCCGGCGACATGGGGTCTCAGGGTCGCGTGCACATGACGGAGGACCGCGCTTCCCCGTCCGGCGTTCGTGACTGGCAGGACGGCGACAGCATGAAAAACGTCCATTGGAAGCTGACGGCGCGCCGGCGCGAACTGCTTGTGCGCACCTTCGAGGAATCGGCGCGGCCCGATGTGCTGCTGCTCATGGATGCCTCGCCGGTCAACGCGCTTAAATCGCACATCCGCACCATCGAGGACAGCCTGTGCGAGGCGGCGCTGGGCGCGGCGCTGGCTCAGCTGACAGCCGGGCATACCGTGCGTATGCCGCTGAACACCACGACGCCCGCCGAGCCCTGCGGACAGGCCCCCGCAGACATTGCCCGCTTTGTCGATGTGCTGACCTCGCTGGTCTTTGACAGCCCCTACTCCTTCGAGCAGGTCATGACGCTGGAAATGCGCCGCCTTCAGCGCACCGGCGCGCTGATTATCGTCACCACGCGCCTTAATGCCTCGCTGGCTGAGCTGGCCATGCGCATTTCGCAGTTGGGCGTTCAGGTGCGCTATATCTGGGTCGCCGAAATCGTTCATGCCGAGCATGAAGCGCTGAAAAAGCGACTGGAATTAAGCGGCATGACTGTCGATATCATCAATCCCTGGCAGCAGGGCGTCAAGGCGAACGCGCAGGACGCTGCCTCGGACGCCCCCGCCGCTTCATAACCGAACCCTTTAACGCGCCGCGCGGGGGCTTCCCCTTCGGCGTGTTTCCATAAAACATCGGGGGACCAAGCGCTCCGGCGCGGCCTCTCCCGCGAGGGATGATTCATGAATCTTCGTACAAAACTGACTGACCTGGGCGCATCGGTGCTGATTGCGCTGCTTTTGAGCCTGTCGCTGACGCAAACCGTGCTCAATTCGTTTTCGGCGTCGGTCTCCCCGCTGACCACGGCCGCGCTGTGCCTAATCTTTACGCTTTTTTGCGCGCTGCTGCTATTCAACCGCCTGACGA
>CAYOTH010000134.1:0-5781 GCA_964406835.1 uncultured Oscillospiraceae bacterium | reverse complement strand
GCCGCCTTTGCGTTCGACGACAATCGCCCCGTTTTGGATGCTGGACAAGTGCGACACATTCAGACTGCAAAGCTCGAAGGCGCGCAATCCGCTGCCCAGCGCAAGGGCAACCATGGCTGTATCCCGCAGCGCATTGCGCGACAGGTCTCCTGTTTCCATGCTAGAGAGCAGAGCTTCAATTTCCGTTTGTATGTACTGCTTATGGTCATTGTCGCAGGTTTTCTTTTTCTCCTTGACGGTGTGCAGCACGCGGGAGGGATTATCAGCAATCACCTGCGCATTTAGAAGGAAACGGAAGAACTCCATCAGGGCAACTACATAGGCATTGCGGGTAGATGCCTTCAGCCCGCGAGCGTGCAGATGCTGGTAAAATTCGGTGAGCATCAGGCCGGTCACGCTGCCAACCTGCTCTTCGTCCAGCGAAAGCGAATGCGTTTCCAGCAGCCAGCGCTCAAAGCGCCGGAGGTTGCCGCCGTACTGCTCGCGGGTCTTATCCCGCTTTTCCTCCGCCGTCAGCTGATTGAGAAATGTATCAATGAGATTTGCCATGATCTTCTCCTCCAAACTGCGCGCACAACGCATCATATTCTGCGACCACATGAAAAAGGCGCGGGCTTTCGGTATAAACCCACGCCGTAAGCCCGCAGTCGTTCTTGATTTGTCGTTCAAAAGGAATGAAATGTGCAAACAGGAATTGCTCCAATCTGCGATCGTCTGTAATAAATTGCTTCATGCGGCTTCCTCCTGTGCGTATTTCATTAGAAAACAATGCTTTTTCTACCATCTCAGCGATTCAAGTTGTCAATTTAGCCCTGACCTATTCTTGATTTTTTGGTCCCCACTTGCCAAATTATATCAAATTTATAGCACCTCACACTTAAATTAATACAACAATGAATTTTACACATAACGAAAACTGCATACATAATTAAAGGCGGCTATGTACACCTACGTGTGCGTTAAAATAAATTTATAAACGAGCTTGAATTTAGTTGGCGATTTGTAAAATGAGACATATAATTAAAAAAGAAGGGAGGTGAGTTTATGACGTATGAGCGTCCGCAGATGTTGACGTTGAGTGAGGAAGAGATCAGAGAGATCGTTGCCGAGTGCTTTACATGTGCTTCGTTCTTCCGGTGTGGATCTAACTTCAGCGCATAATAATTGTCAATATTTCGCTCTCCCAAGAATGCTGAGGTTGCAACTACAAAATGCAGCCTCAGCTATGAATTTAAGTTGTTGGAGGTAATTATGTACAGATATAATGAGGCTATTCTTTCGGAAATGATGGATGAAACCTGTGTATTATACAATACGGTTACGAACACAACGCACATATTGAATGCTACAGCAAAGTATGTGTGGGAAAATTGTACAATGATGACGATTGATTGTATGGTTGATTCGATAATGGATAAGCTGGATGAACCCATTGAGAGAAAAATTGTTTACGAAGATGTTACCGAAATAGTGGCTCGTTTTTTAGAAAACAGCATAATTCGAGAGGCTGAATGAAAGGGAGGTGTAGATATGTTGCCCAGTATTGAGCTGGCGGGTGCCTATGTTGAGATTATCAACAGATGTAATCAAAAATGTGCCTATTGCTACAATCCAGATAATGAATCGTGGTTGGCTACCAGCGAAATCATGGGGCTTCTGCAATACATGAATAAGGGGTCGACGTTGGTTTTATCAGGAGGAGAGCCTACATTACATGATGGAATAGCATTAATAATAGAAGCAGCGGGCAAATCTGGCATTAGGACGGAAATAATAACCAATGGGACGGTGCTGCTTTCGAAAGAATGCTTGAATGAGATTGTCAAATGGGATACTGCAATTCAATTAACATTTGACTCGTCAGATCCTCGCGAAAACAGTGTGACAAGAGGAGAAGGTTCTTTTGAAAAGATGCTGCTATTTGTGGAGCGTGTGCGCAGTGCGGGCTGGAAGGGAAAACTGATAATTCGGGTAAATCAATTTGTTGGAAGTAGTAGCAGAATACCCGGACCACTCAAACTTGCAGAGAATTTACATGCCGATTTGATGGCAATAAGCACTGTCCAGCCAATTGGGCGAGGAAACTGTTTTGAGGCATGTTTTGGGAGCATTGATGAAGCTGAAGATTATTTAGAGAAAATCGAGTTGATGTATACTGATGAGAGGAAGGCGAGTGGATTTCCAATCATAATCGACAGATGCGGCGAAAAGGGATGTCCATTCTCAAGAGAAAAGGCAGATGTTTTGAGTGTCACGCCACGCATAGATAGCAAGGGGAATGTATTTCCCTGCCAAGGATTCCAGTCGATGGAATTTGTTATAGGAAACATAAAACAACATGATATACGGAAGATCATTACATCTGAAGAGATGTACAGCTTTTTAGACTTGATGAGACTTCGAATGCGATATATTAGTGAGTGCCGACAGTGCGTTTTTCAAAGAATATGTGCAAAGGGTTGTCCTGCAAAAGCATATTCTTATACGAATAATATTTTTTCTCATAGCGTGTCTTGCCGTAAGATTAGAAGCAGTGCTTTAGATGGTTTTAAGAACATAATAACGTGATGGGAGATGCACGAATGCAGCACTTAAGAAAGATTTTGGTCTCCTCGAATTGTATCAAATGGGCTGTGTACTTTGAGTTTGAAGAATCCCAAGATATTGAAGACTCAATTGTAGCGATATTCTCGGATTTTGATATATGTGTCATGCCGTCCCGAGCAATAACTGCCGGCGTACCTTTGTTGAAAATTACTAATTGTTGCAATGGGAGCTATGTTATCTCTGTTAATGATGAACATTTGTTTTATCCTGATGACATCGAATCGTTGCGACATTGGATATATGAAATATGTTTTCATCACATATGCTTGTCGGTCGAAGACGTTGTATTTTTGCATGGTGGAGCGATAAGAATACCCGATACAGATAAGTGCATTCTGTTTTTTGCACCTACACATGGAGGAAAAACAACTGTCGTTACAGAAGCAGTGCTAAATGGATATGAGTATCTATCAGATGATATACTCCCCATTCAGGTGAATACGAGAATGATATATCCGTTTCCCAAGGCTGCAATGATTCGTAATCTTGATTTGTTTCATGACAAATTGTCGCTAAAAATTAGAGGGGCATTAAGGCAAGACAGTGGCGATGTAGTTAGAATAGTATCTCTATTTGATTCACAAACAAACAGAGAAGCCCCATACAAAATTGAATTATGTGTTTTTTTAAATAGAGATTCCAGCTTACTGCAAGGAGCAAGTGTTTCTGTGATTAATAAGAACGAGAAGTTTTTAAATATATTTAGCAATATCAGAGATCCTAGAAAGATGAAAGATAATATCAAAGTATGTTCAGAGATTGTGCGAGCTAATCGTTTTGTGAGATTAACCTATTCGGAAATGACTGACGCCATAAAATGTGTCAATCAAATTGTGACCGACAGGAGGACGACGGAATGACGACCGTAAAAAAGATACTGGCGGGATACCGAAGCATGAAAAAGGACCTGATCTATGCCGTATTGCAGGTGCTGATCACGATTCCGGTCTATCTGATTCCGGCGTTTATCGGCGGCATAACGGGGACGCTGGTGGACAGCGTGCTGGCCAAGGATCAGGTGCTTCGGTTGAACACGCAGCTTCTGCTGATCGGTGCGACCGTGGTCTGCGTCAGCGTGGGCGCGCTGCGCTCGCTGTATATGAGCTGGGTTGGGCAGCATATGCAGCGCGGGCTGCGCTTACAGATGTTTGCGCGCCTTCTGGACGCGCCGCTGGACAGGCTGGCGGCCATTCCCAACGGCGATTTCCAGTCGAGGATGTTCAAGGACGTGTCCCAGACGTGCGCGGCCTTTTTCAAGAGTGTTCCGGCGCTCATTTCCGAAGTGGCCGCGGGCGTGATCGCGATCATATACTGTATGACCATCGACGTGAAGCTGGCGCTCGTGTACATCGTGAGCTTCCCGCTGTGCGTCTATTTCGGCTCGAAGGCTGCTGCTGCGCTGGGGCATCGGCGCAAACAGTCGCTCTCTACGGCGGGTGATTCCATGGCGGCGGCCATGCACATTTTGAGCAATCGGAAGAGCTATGTGGCGGACGGACTCCACGACGGCGCCTGCAAATGGTTCGACGGCGCGGCGCGGGAAGCGTATGAAGCGGAGAAAAAGGAAATCGCGGCTCGACGCAATATGCAGCTGACGCGGCTTCTGTCCGTGATTCCGCCGGTCGGCGTGTTTGCCCTGGGCGCGCTGCTCATTTTCAGAGGTGAGATGACGCTGGGCGGGCTGCTGGCCTTCATCGCGGCGGTGACGCGCTTTGATATGCTGCTGTTCCTCCTGCCCTCTCACATCGGCGATACGCTGGGCGGGCTGGCGGCCTATGACAGAGTGAACGAAATCCTGAGCCTTGAACGGGAAGGCGAAGGGGGCGCGGTTGCGGCTCCCATCGCGGGCGCGCCGGCCATAGAGATGAACGCGCTGTCGTTCGGCTATTTGGACGCGCCTGTGATCGACGGCCTGAACCTGACGATCGGCCGGGGTGAGCGCGTCCTGATCACAGGCGCGAGCGGCTGCGGCAAGAGCACGCTGCTCCGGCTGATCGTCGGCTATCTGAGGGTAAGCGCCGGAACAGTCCGGATACTGGGCAGCGATATGGAGGACTGGAACCACAAGGCGCTGTGGAGGAACGTCGTCTACATATCGCCGGACGTTCGGCTGCTGAACGGCACGATTCGCGAAAACCTGACGCTGGGGCGCGCTTTTACCGACGAGCAGATCATGCGGGCCGCGCGGATGCCTGTTCGATCAGGTGCTTGAGAGCGTAGACGGCGGGCTGGACGCGGTCATGTCTACTGGCAGCGCGCTTTCCGAGGGACAGGCCGCGCGGCTGGCGCTGACCCGCGCGGTGCTGCATCAGCCGCGGATTCTGCTGCTGGACGAGATCACGCGCGGGCTGGACGCGGCCACCGAAACGCGCCTGATCGCCAATCTCTTCAGCGCTCTGCCGGAGGTTACGCTGGTGATGATCTCCCACAGGCTGGAGCACGCGGTGGAATTTGATCGCGTGCTGGCGTTTGAAAAGGGCGGCTGTCAGTGCGCGCCTCATGAAGAGCTGCTGACGCACAGCGCCGCCTATCGCGTGCTGTTCACGGCCGGAAAAGACTGAAGCGAAAGGGGATGTGATCCGATGAAGTATATAAAGAACTGTTTCGCGGTGATCCGGCGGGTCTGGAGCGACGCGCCGAATAAGGGCGGCTGGACGGCGGGACTGGTGCTCAAGGGATTGGCGCTCGTCTTTCTGGTCGTGCTGTTCCCGGAAGCCTTTCTGCTGCTGAATCGCGCCGTGGAGGCGGGGAGCGCGCGGCTGCTTGTCCTCAGTATCGCCCTGTACGCGCTGTCCATGGCGGGCGATCTGCTGGCGAACGCCTATATCGCATACTGGCTGGATACGCGCCACGCGCAGCTTCAGCTGTCCATGCGCAGCCGCTTTATCAGCCGGATGTTCGCCTATCCCTTCGACGGGGCGCAGGCCGACGAGAGCGAGGTCAGTGCCGCGTATGTCCATGCGCTGCCCGCCGCGTCGGGGCTTGTCGGGACGCTGCTGCGCAGTCTGGTGCGGCTGGCGGTGGCGGCGGTCATTGTATTCGGCTATGTGGCGTGGCTCAGTCCCATACTGCTGGCGTTTCTGCTGCTGGCCGGCATGATTCGCCTGCTGCTGCTCTACCGCATCATGATGCGGCTCGATACCCGCGCCCGCGCGGAGCAGGCCAGTCTGGCCA
>CAYOTH010000133.1:0-5792 GCA_964406835.1 uncultured Oscillospiraceae bacterium | reverse complement strand
TCCCAGCACCGTGGCCGCTGTCTTCCAGAGCACCTGCTCGCGTTCATCCTCGTGAAGCGGCAAATTCATCACGCGCTCCAGCTCGCCGCCCGGCGTCCACATCGGGTAATCCGAGCCAAACATCACATGGTCCGCGCCGAAGAGGCGAATGCGCCGCACGATCTCCTCGTCGGTCATGGCATACATGGAACTGGAGCAGTCCACATACAGATTCTTTGTTCCGGCCAAGCATTCGGCCTCGTCCCAGACGCTGTAGCCGCCAAAGTGCGCCGCAATGACCAGAAGATTCGGCGCTTCGGCCAGCATTCCGCGAATATGCACGGGATTGGAATAATCATATCTTTTATCGCCCGCATGAATCATCAGCGGCAGAGAATGCGCCTCAATCGCCTTAACCAGCTCGATAGAGCGCAGCTCGTTCAGGGCAAAGTGCTGCATATCAGGGTGCAGCTTGACGCCGCACAGCCCCTGCGCGGCTATGCTCTCAACGCCCGCCTCCACATCCTCCATATCAGGGTGCAGCGAACCAAAGCCAATGAAGCGGTCAGAGTGCGTCTTCACCTGATCGGCGATAAAGGCGTTGACATTGTGAATCTGTGCCGGTGTCGTGGCCACGGAATGCACCAGAAAGCGGCCAACGCCCGCCTTGTCCCCCTCCTCCAGCAACTGCTTTACGCTGCCGTCGCAGTGCATGGTAAAGCCGTCATAAAATACGCCGATGTTGTGGGCCGCCTTGGAGGCAATTTTATCGGGAAATATATGGGCGTGAACGTCGATAACCTGCATTGTTTTTTCCGCCTTTCTTTTAAAGCGCGCTTTACTTTTCACGCGCCTCTGTTTAACAGGCGATATACTAAAAAAAGCGACCGCCTGCGTGTGATCGTATTATATCACGCAAACTGTCGCTTTTTCTCGCTGTTCCGGTTATGATTGTGCTTTAGTTGGCTAAAACAATTGCACTCGGCGGGCTGTTTTTAGTCCATCAGGCCGGTAAACGCGCCGTTTTTCGTCAAAATAGCCTGCACCGCATGCACATCCACCTGCTTGACGCCGATATGATGCGCCGCCGCCACGGCCGCGGCCACGCCCGCCGCCTCGCCCAGTGTGGTGACAATGGGCATGATGCGGCAGGATGCCTGCGCCTCGTGCGTGACGGAAATGCAGCGCCCGGCCACCAGCAGATTATCCGCGCCTTTGGGCTGAAGACTGCGATACGGAATGGTATACCAAGTGCCTTCCTCGAAGAAATAATGGCTTGTGCCGCTGCCCTCGGGGTTGTGAATATCAATGTCATAATTTCCGGCGGCGATGGCATCGTCGAATTTCGTGCAGTTCTTCAGATCCTGCTCGGTCAAAAGATATTCGCCGTCGATCATGCGGCTTTCGCGCACGCCGATTTCGCCGGCCGAATACAGCAGCTGGCAGTTTTCACATCCAGCGGCATACTGCCTCAAGAACTCGACCATTTCGACCATCTGCGCGCGAGCCTGCCTTTCGGCCTCGGTCACGTCAAAGGGATTGGTCGGGTCGTATTTGACGACGCGCGTAGTATTCATATGAAGGACGTTATCGACAAGCGTTCCAAAGGCCAAAATGTCCTCGCGCGGATTTTTGATGATCCCCGCCGCCTTGAGCTCCTTGTATTTGTCCTGCGTCTGCTTAAGCCCCTGAAAAAACGCCTGCGTATCGACATTGCCCACGCGGAAGCAGAGCGTCATCGGCTGGCAAAGCCCGTCGCTTCGGCCCAGTCTGAAGGGACATCCCGCCTGCATGGCCAGATCGGCATCGCCCGTACAGTCGATAAAATAGCGCGCCCCAAACGTCAAAACACCCGCCTTGGTGGCCACGCTGACCGATTTGATCACGTTGCCCTCGCGCTCCACGCCGGAAAGCACGGCATGATAGAGCGCCGTCACGCCCTCCTGTGCCACCAGATCATCCAGCGCCACCTTGAGGTATTCCTCGTTAATGCTGTAATTGGATTCATTCTGCGCGCCATAACGCCTCATCAGCGCGCGCAGCTCGGTAAAAAAGCCCCGGCTCAGGAGAAAACGCTCGTCATTCACCTTGGTGTAGAAGCGCATAAAGGGCGAAACCAGATTGGTTGCCGCCGCGCCGCCCAGATAACCGGCCTTCTCGATCAGCAAAACCTCGCCCAGGCTCGCGCGCCGCGCTGCCACGGCTGCCGCAACGCCGGTCATGCCGCCGCCCACAACGATCAGATCCCACGTTTTTTCGGTCATCGCTGCCTTGTCAATCATACCCTTTTCCTCCCCTGCTATCCGATTTACAGCTTGATTATACCACAGCTTCTACCGTTTGGCTAGTCAAAAAACTCCCCAAAGCGCCTGAAAAAAGCACTTTGAGGAGTCCATAACGCATTGATCGCTTTTACCGGTAAACCGGAACCTCCACAGAAACCGCGCCGCCGTTGACAGAATTTTCCGAAAGCAGGCCGGTCGCCGTCCAGTTCATTGCATCTTCCAGCGGAACGCTCATCGCCTCGCCCCGCAGCACACTGCGCGCAAAGGCCTCCTGCATGATCGGCGTGCCGCTGTCATAGCCGGTCAGATCGTCATAGCCCAAGCCGTCCAGCCGCGCCCAGTCTTCCGAAAGGAAACCGGCGAAGTCGTCAATGTTTCGCCACTCATTCGGGCGGCACAGGCCCTGAATATGGACTTTGTGGAAATCTGTCGGCCCCTGCGCGGCCTGGAAGCAGCCCTTCGTTCCCTGAACGCTGTAATACAGGAAATTGTCCGGGCGCGGCGAAATAAAGCTGTTGCGCAGCCGAATCATATGCCCGCGCTCCGTCTGGCACATCAGCGCGCAGGTGTGATCGGCCACAAAGCGCTCATGCTTGCCCGCGCCCATGCAGACCACCTTCGTGACCCGCTCGCCCATCAGCACGGAAAGCGGCCCCAGGCTGTGCGTGATATAGGGATGACCGCGCCGCCCGAAATAGGTGGGCTCGCGCCAGCCGCCAATGTGCGGATAATTGGGATAATACTCAAAATCCTTCAGGTAATCGCCCTCGGCATAATAGATTTCGCCCAGCAATCCTGCGTCAATCATGCGCTTGAGAATGGTCAGTGGCCGGAAATAGACGTAGTTTTCCGCCATCATATAACGCTTTCCCGAAGCGCTGGCCGCCTGCCTGAGCTGTTCGAGATCCTCCATGCGCGTCGCAGCCGTCACCTCGCTGAGCACATGCTTGCCCGCTTGAAATGCCGCCACCGCATGGCCGACATGCTCGCCAATCGGCGTGGCAATGATCACCGCGTCCATATCGGCCGAAGAAAGCATTTCGGCATAATCCGTATATACGCCGGGAACATGATGCCGCTGCGCGACGGCCTTCGCCCGCTCCTCAACCAGATCACAGACAGCCGTCACTTCAATGTTCCGGGCAAACTGAGCGGCATAGACATGGCGCGCGCCGCGGCCCATGCCCACCACGCCGACTTTCAGCTTTTCCATATGACTTCCTCCTTCTTTAATAGGCCGGAATGTCAACCGGCATGCTGCCATTGACAATAGAATCCTCGCTCAGCAATCCGGCCGCCGTCCAGTTGAGCGCATCCTCAAGCGAAATCGGCATGGCCGTGCCATCGATCAGCGCCCGGGCAAATTCGTCCTGCATCAGCGCGCAGCCCGAATCGTACTGAGAGGTTCCGTCGTCAAAGGCATCGTTAAAGCTCACGCCGTGCTCGGCATACATCTTCCATTCCGAAGGCAGGAAGCCCGCAAAATCGAACAGATTGCGCCACTCGTCCGGACGGCACAGGCCCTTGATATGCACTTTATGGAAATCCGTCGGCCCCTGCGGCCCCTGATAGCAGCCCTTCGTTCCCTGGATACTGTAATAGGTATAGACATCGGGACGTGCGCCGACAAAGCTGTTGCGCAGGCGAATCAGGTGATCCTTCTCCGTCTGCAACAGCAGCACACAGGTGTTGTCCGCCGCCAGGTCATACTGCCTCCCGGCGCCCATGCACGATACCGTCTTGATTTTTTCACCCATAACATGCGCCAGAGGGCCCAGGGTATGCGTGATATAGGGGTGTCCCTGTCGGCCGAAATAGACCTCCTTGCGCCAGGGCTGAAGCCCATCCGGGAAGCCGGGACGCAACTGGAAATCCATCAGATAATCCGATTCGCCATAGTAAATTTCGCCGAACAGCCCAGCCTGAGCCATGGCGCGCACAATCGTCCAGGAACGAATATAGACATAGTTTTCAGCCAGCATATAGCGCTTTCCCGAGCTGCGCGCCGCTTGGGCAATACGAGACAAATCCTCCCGCCGGGTGCAGCAGGTCACCTCGCTGAGCACATGCTTGCCGGCCTCCAGCGCCCGCACAACGTGATCCGCATGATCGGGAATGGGCGTAGCCAGCACCACGGCGTCGCAATCGTCCTGCGCCAAAAGCGCCTCCAGGCTTTCATAGGAATGTGCCACACGATACTTTTCGGCCACGTTTGACGCCAGCGTCCTGTCAAGATCCGCAACCGCCGTCACCTCAACATGCGGGGCAATCTTTCCCGCTTTGACATGTGACTCGCCGCGATGAAGACCCACAACGCCCAGCTTTATCTTTTCCATACACTTGTCCTCCTTCAGCACTCGGCGCCGTACAGGTTTTCAAAGAACGCCTTGGCATGATCCAGTCGCTCAATGCCCTCCGCCTCGGATTCGGTCGGGAATTCCATGGAGAAGTAGCCCTTGTAGCCGCCCTTGTTCAGCGCCTGAATATAGGCCTTAAAGTCCATGGTTCCCTCGCCGTATTTGAGCAGTGAATTGCCCAAAACCGCATCGCGAAGATGCGCATGAGCGCAGCGCGAGGCCAGCTTTTGAGCCACCTGAACCGGATCCACCCCCGCATACACCATGTGCGCCGGATCCAGCGTCACGCAAAGCTGATCGTCCTGCGCCGCCCAATAGCTCATGATCTCATCATAGCTTTCGGCAATTGATTTTTTATGCGGCGCTTCAACAGAGAGCGTTACGCCGCGTTCCCGCGCCAGATCGGCCAATTCGGCATTGCGCCCGGCAATTTTCTTGAGCCAAGTGCCGCGCTTTTCCACCGGCGCAACGCCGCCCGCTGCCACCGTCATCACGCGGGCGCCCAACGCCGAGGCCAGGTTCAGCGCATTCATCGCGGTCTTCTCCATGCCATAGGCGATATGGCCGTTTGCATCCAGCCAGCAGATGCTCAGATTCACCGCCACAATCCGCACACCCGAAGCCGCGACCGTCTTAATGACCTCCGCCAGCATGTCCGGCGTCGCATGAACCACGTCATAATGATCGACCCAACCCGGAACAACACACAGCTCCGCCTTGTCATAGCCAGCCTCGCGAATATGACGAAGCGCCGTTTCCAGCGACTGACCCTTAAAAATCATCGTTGATGGAATAATCCTGTCCTTCATCGCCTGATTCCTCCATTTTCCCAAACTCGTTTTGATCGGTTCATCGCCCGATGACATTTTTATTGTAGCTTTTTCCTCCTCAAAAAGCAATTCGGCGCTTTTTCATTTTGTTTGATAATGTATCAAAAAACGCCCCGCGAAAGGGCGCGTGCTCGTAAGACAGTTTCAACGGGCGTACTTTTACACCGCCTGCGTATACCGCGCGATTTGCTGCGTTGCACCGCGCCAAAGCTCCCCTTTACATAAGAGAGTCAGGGGCCTGCCCCACTGCAACAAATAAAACCGACCTATGGTTGTAACCATAAGTCGGTCAGCCTGTCAAAAAAGGTCGCAAAAAGCGGCCTTTTCTGATATAATAGAGG
>CAYOTH010000132.1:0-5795 GCA_964406835.1 uncultured Oscillospiraceae bacterium | reverse complement strand
CCTCGCGGACACGGGATTTTGAGTCCCGGGCGTCTGCCAATTCCACCACACCGGCTTGTATATAATTTCAACGTTTTTTAGTATAGCATGGATTGCGCCGGGAGTCAAGCTAAAATGTGCCGATTCTGTAAAATTTACGCTGGAATGGGCAAAAAACGGCATTGGAGGCTTTGAGGGCGTGAACATTTTGAACTTCGAAGCGTCTAAAAAACAGAAATGAGGAAAGGAACTTCGAGGAATAGTTCAGCCCCAGCGTCCATATATATCCAATATCCCATGGACGTTCGCAAAACGAGGAGTGATACGATGGACAATCCCAATAACCGCATGATCGCCGCCGGTCGCCTGGAAAGCCGGCCTGAACTAAGCCACGAAGTCATGAATGAACCCTTCTATGCCGGGACGCTGCTGGTCAAGCGCCTTTCCGGAACGGTGGATCGCCTGCCAGTCACACTGCCCGGAAAGCTCATGACCGAGGAGCTGATGAGCGGCGATGCGCTTTTGCTCGCACAGGGGCAGGTGCGCTCTTACAACAAGGTGGTTGACGGCGCGGGCCGGCTGATGGTGACGCTGTTCGTGCAGCACATCACTGGTGGCGCGGAAAACGACACGCTCAACCGCGTCGAGCTGACCGGCGCGCTGTGCAAGCCGCCGGTCTACCGATCTACGCCCTTTGGTCGGGAAATTTGCGATCTCATGCTGGCCGTCAACCGCGCCTTTGGCAAATCGGATTATATTCCGTGCATTGCCTGGGGACGCAACGCACAGTTTGCTTCGCGCTTTCATGTGGGCGACCACATCCGAGTGACCGGTCGCTTGCAGTCGCGCGAGTACCAGAAGCTGCTGGAAAACGGCGAATACATGACGCGCAGTGCCTTTGAGGTGAGCTGCTTTACCCTGGAGGCCGTTTCGGAGGCGGAGGAAAACAAAAGCACCGCGCCGGGCGAAGAGGTTCAGGCCCCCGAGGCAGTGCTGAGCACCCCGGAGGGCGTGCAGACTGCCGAATAGCTTTAAAGAGCCGACGTTTCCATATTAAAAGGAGGAGACGTCGGCTCTTTTTTTTGGGGGCGTATTTGCCGCCGTCGAGAGTCGCAAGCGCGAGGGGCAGAGCCTCTTCAGGCGGGGGAGTGCGCAGGGTGAAGGCGTGGTGGCGGTTGAAGGGCGCTGCTCGTGCCATAAGCGGAAGAGAAAAGGGCTTTCGAGGAAAGCTGCGTCGTTTGCCGGGAAGAATTGCCGGAAGAGAGGCAAACCTCGGGAAGGAGAATTTCTCTGCTCCTTCCTGTCGCCGTCGAGAGCCGCAAGAGCGTTTTGCTGCGAAAAACATGCCGGTATATTCATGGAATCGCGGGGCGAGTGTGCGCGGGATGAAAGTGTATGACGGCGGCTGAAGGAGCTGCCTTTGACTGCAAGCGGAAGCGGCGCGAAACGCTTCACGCGGCGGAGTCTGTTTCTTGGGGGGGCTGAGCCGACAAAAGATTAAATGATGATGAGAGGGGAAAAGAAGGCCGTTTGCGCCACAATATTATCACAGGCGCGTAGTGTGAAAACCTTTATTCTTTACAATACATCTGTATAATATCAGCCGTAGCAAATATCCAAGCAGGAGTTACAAAAAAGATGAAAAAGGATCCCCAGAAAAAGAAGCGAGAGCGTGCGCCTCTTCGGTCGCTGCCCGATACCTTTTTAAACCGCTGGCCGATCTTGGCCATGCTGCTGCGCGGCGTGATTATTGATCTGGCGCTGGAGTCGCTTTGCCGCCATTCGGTGATTGGCGCGCTCTCCTTTATGGTGACCTCGCCGCATATGTTTTTGTATAATGTGCTGATTATTGCCCTGACCTATTCGTTTTCGCTGCTGACCACGCGCCGCACGTTTGTGGATATTGTGGTGACGGTGGTCTGGCTGGGGCTGGGACTGGCCGATTTTATATTGCTGTTCTTCCGAACAACGCCCCTGTCCTTTATCGATTTGACGCTCATTCCTTCAGTAAAGAGCATTGTCTATCACTATCTGAGTGTGGCGCTGGTGGCGGGCATCGCCGTGGGCGTGCTGGGGCTGATCGCGCTCATCGTCGTGGGGCTTTTGCGCACGGGGCGCTATGCCATTCGCTTCAGCCATGTCGTCTGTATGCCGGTTTACGCGCTCTTGGTGGCGCTGGTGACGCTGTTTTTCTCGCGCGCTGGGCTTTTGCCGCGCCACTATGACAACCTCATCTCGGCCTACAAGGAGAACGGCTTTGCCTATTGCTTTGTGCGCACGCTGATCGACCAGGGCATTGCCGAGCCGGATGATTACGACGAGAAGAGCATTGAGGAAATTCTGGACGAAATCGGCCGGGAGGGCGAAAGCAAAAGCGGCATTCGGCCAAACATCGTGCTGGTGCAGCTGGAGTCGTTTTTTGATCCGGCGCATCTTGTGGGGCTGGAGCTGGAGGAAAATCCCGTGCCGGTCTTTTCGCGACTGCGCGAGAGTTGTCCCAGCGGGCGGCTGACGGTGCCTGTCTTTGGCGGCGGCACGGTCAACACCGAGTTCGAAATTCTGACCGGCATGAGCATCCGTGATTTCGGCGCGGGCGAATATCCCTATCACACGGTGCTTTTGGACCGGCCGTGCGAGTCGATCTGCTATAACCTCAAGGAGGAGGGCTATTCGGCGCACGCCCTGCACAACAACACGGCGACCTTTTACAATCGCTACAAGGTCTATGCCAACCTGGGCTTTGACACGTTCACCTCGCTTGAGTTTATGAACGGCGTGCAGCAAAACCCCACCGGTTGGGCGAAGGATTCTGTGCTGACCGGCTATATCCTCACGGCGCTCAATTCGACCGAAAGCCCCGATGTGGTCATGGCCGTGTCCGTGCAGCCGCATGGCAGCTACCCGGACGACGCGCTGGATGACCCGGCGATCATCAATCCTGAGACGGTGCCTGATACCGTTTCCGGCAACGCCTTTGCCTATTACGTCAGCCAGCTTCAGGAGACTGACGCCTTTGTGGGCGAGCTGGTTGAGGCGCTTTCGCACCTGGACGAGCCGACCATCGCCGTGTTCTATGGCGATCATCTGCCCAACTTCGCCATCACCGGCGACATGCTGGATACCGGCAGCATTTTCGAAAGCGAGTATGTGATCTGGAGCAATTTCGACCTGGATGTGCCGGACCGTGATTTGAGCGCCTGGCAACTGTCGTCCTATATTATGGACATTGCGAGCTTTGACAATGGCCTTATGACGCGGCTGCATCAGCACTTCAGCGAAAGCTCGAATTACGAGGGCGCGCTTCAGCAGCTGGAATACGATATGCTTTATGGCGAGCAGTCGGTTTATTCCGAGGGATTCCCCTATGAGACGACCGACCTTCAGCTGGGGCTGCGCAAAATTACCATTAACGGAATGCGCTGCGGCGAAAAGCTGCTCTCCGTCTATGGGGAAAACTTTACCAGGAGCAGCACTGTTTGCTTAAACGGTGCGGCCTGCTATACCGAATTTGTTTCGCCGACCGAGCTGCTGGCCATGGGTCGGGCCAAGGCGGGCGATTTAGTCAGTGTGCAGCAGATCAGCGAGGGCGTTGTCGTCAGCCAGACCGAGGCGGTGACGGTGGCGGCCGAGCAGACGGCGCAGCCCTGAAAAAAGAATGCCAACACAAGCGAAAAAACAGGGAGGACAACACCATGATTCAGACCGAGTATCTCTGCGGAAAACCCGAGGATCGCGCGGCCATCATCGACCTGGCGAACTACGTTTTCTCTCAGGCGCACGTTCCGCACGATTTTAAAGCGCTGCTGCCCAAGGTGTATGCCGACGAGGCGGCGGGCCTGGGCTGCGAGGCGTGGCATTTCCTGGCCAAGCAGGACGGCCAGATCCGCGCGCTGGTGGCCTGCAAGCCGCTTCAATTGCACGTCGGGGAGAACGTGCTCTCCTGCGGCGAGGTGGGTACGGTGTCGGTGCATCCCTATGCGCGCGGCGAGGGCCACATGAAAAAGCTCATGGCCATGATGCTGGACGACGCCCGCGAAAAGCGCTATGACCTGCTGATTCTGGGCGGCCAGCGGCAAAGATACCACTATTTCGGCTTTGAACATGCGGGCCATGTGATGAGCTGCCTGACGACGGCGGCCAATGTGCGCCATGCTCTGGCTGGGGTGGACGCCTCCAGTATCACCTTCAGCCCGCTGAACGAGGAGAGGCGCGAGGAAGTTGATTATGCCTGGGAACTGTCGAACCGTATGGTCGTTTACGGCGAAAGACCGCGAGACGAGTATCTGGCGATTCTGCGCTCCTGGAAGGCCGAAGCTCGCCTGATTCGCTATCACGGCGATATGGCGGGCTATATCGTGGGCGATGTGAACGAGCTGGTGCTCGAGGACGAATCGCTTTTGCCCCAGGTTATCAAGGCACTCTTCGAACAGCCGGGCGGCCGCGAGGAGCTGCATTTGAACGTCGCGCCCTATGAGACGGAGCGTCTGCGCTTTATGAGCACGCTGTGCAGTGGCTTTAAGATCGACAAGGTGGAAATGATCAGCGTCTATAACTGGAAGAATGTTCTCGCGGCGCTGCTTGCGCTGAAGGCGAAATACACGCGCCTTCAGGATGGCGAGGCGTGCGTGCGCGTTGACGGCCAGACGGTAACGCTGCGCGTCCAGGGCGGCGTGCCTTCGGTCGTCGAGGGCGGCGAAAGCCCTATCGAGCTGGAGCATTTGCAGGCCGAGCGCCTCTTCTTTGCCATCGATCAGCTGGTTCTGCCCGACAGCCGCTTTAACAACTGGCTGCCGCTGCCCTTTAATATTTCGAGCGTCGATGCCTTCTAAGCGAGCGGCCGCTCTTTGCGGGGCGGCGCGCCGAACAAACACAAAAGGAGTCATTCACTCATGCGAATGCGTAAGAAAAAGTGGGCGCAGCCGGAGCTGGACGCCTGCCCGTATTTCATTGCCGAATGCGACCGGCACCGGGGCGCATGGCACGCGCTGTTTCAGCACGTGGCTCCGCTGCACGTCGAGCTGGGCTGCGGCAAGGGCGTTTCCACCGCCGCCATGGCGCACGATCAGCCAAGCGTCAATTTCGTGGCGATCGATCTGATCAGTGACGTGCTGGGCTCGGCCCGGCGCAACATCGAGGCGGCCTATGACGGCGCGCCGGTTGACAACATTGTGCTGACCAGCAAGGACGTACAGCACATCAATCAGACCTTTTCGGCGGAGGACCGGGTGGAGCGGATCTACATCAACTTCTGCAACCCCTGGGCCGAGCGGCTCAAGCACCGCAAGCGCCGACTGACCCACCCGCGCCAGCTCATGCAGTACCGCGATTTTCTGGTGGACGGGGGCGAGATCTGGTTTAAGACCGACGACGACGCGCTCTTTAACGATTCCATCGAATACTTCAAAATGTGCGGCTTTATGCTGCGCTTTGAAACGCGCGATCTTCATGCCTCGGGCTTTGAACCCAACTATATCAGCGAGCACGAGGCGCACTTCAGCAGCCAGGGCGTGCCGATCAAGATGCTCATTGCCGTTAAAGGGCCGCTGGACAAGGTGCCCGATCTGAGGCTGCGGGAGGAGAAGAAGGGCGATGAATGACGCGCCGAAGCTGACCACGCTGTGCTATATCGAGCAGGGACGCCGCTATCTCATGCTGCACCGCGTCAAAAAGGTGGGCGACGAAAACCGCGACAAGTGGATCGGCGTGGGCGGGCATTTTGAAAAGGGCGAAAGTCCGGAGGACTGCCTGCTGCGCGAGGTGAAGGAGGAAACCGGCCTCACGCTCACCGAATACGCCTTCCGCGGGATCGTCACATT
>CAYOTH010000131.1:0-5807 GCA_964406835.1 uncultured Oscillospiraceae bacterium | reverse complement strand
CTGAATCAGATCCAGGAACAGCATGCCGCGGCCGACATAGCGCTTGGCAATGGAGACAACCAGGCGCAGGTTGGCCTCGACCAGCTTCTTTCGAGCCGCCACGTCGCCCTGCTCCATGCGCTGGGCAATGTTGATTTCCTCGTCGGCAGAGAGAAGCGGAACCTTACCGATCTCCTTGAGATACATGCGCACGGGATCATCGATGCTGATGCCCTCCGGAACGCTGATGTCCAGCTCTTCGATAGTCGGTTCCGGCTCCTGCTCCCCCTCGGCATCGAGCAGCTTGACCTCGTTGACGACATCCACGCCCAGCGCTTCAAGCGTTTCCAACAGCTTGTCAAACTGTTCCGGCTCCAGCTCCACATCGACCAGCTGGTCCATGATTTCTTTATATGTCAGCTTTCCTTTGGACTTGCCCATATCGAGCAGTTCCCGAACGCGGTTCTTCTTTGCTTCAAGCTCGTTGCCCTTCTGATTGTTCTGATTGCTCAACCCGCTTCACTCCTTCAGGCTCTTCTTGGCCGTGCCAAGCTCGTTCATCAGCTGTGATAAAAGTCCTATCAGTTCCGCCCGTCTTTCGGGCGCGGCTTCCTCTTTGATCTGCTTCTTCGTTTGTTCAATCCGTTCCTCCGTCTGGAAGATGCGGATTTTGGTCATACATTGTGAAACGGCCAGGGCCGTTTTATCTGCTTCGATGTTGCTGTCGGTCAGCATGGCCTGCGCCGCCTCGTCGCGCGTTTCCTCGGGAAGCTGCTCGACGATGGAAGCTGGCGTCTGTCCCTGCGTCAGAAGACGGGCAATGGTCATGTAGGGCTCGGTGATAAAGGCTGTCTCCAGCGGCAGCGAACGATCAAGCCGTCCGGATGCCAGCAGGTTAATCAGAAGTTGCTGGGCCTTGACGTACTCGGCCAGCTCCTTGTGCACCGATCGCCTCAGCGGCCTGTCCGGCTGCGCCGATTGCTTGTGCTGCGCGGCCAGCTCCTCAACGCCGATTTGGCGCAAAAGCACCTCGCGCGCAAAGCCGGTCTGCACGATTAGCTTATCCAAATAATTCTCCAGCTCGACCGGGTTTTTGATCGCACGCAATATATTACAGCATTCAATGGCGTATTGAGTCCGCCCGTCCTGCGTGGTCAGATCAACCCGATCAGCGGCGCGCATCATGCGATATTCGCACGGCGGTATCGGCCGAAGCGCTTCAAAGCCGGCCGCGCCGTTTGCGCGCACATAATCATCCGGATCCATGCCTCCCGGAATGTCGATCACCTTGACCGGCATTTCCTGCGATTCGAAAATATCCAGCGCTCTTAAAATGGCTTTCTGGCCCGCGCCGTCGCCGTCATAGCAGACCCAGACCTCCGGCGCATAGCGCTTGAACAAACGCGCCTGCTCTTCGGTCAGCGCCGTTCCCAGCGTCGCCACGACGCCCAGCACGCCCTGCTGCCTGAGTGAAACGACATCCATATATCCTTCCACCAGAATCAGCCGCTTGAGCGAACGTTCCTTGCGCGCCATGTTGAGCGCATACAGCCCCTGCCGCTTGTTGAAAACCGGCGTATCGGACGTGTTGAGGTATTTGGGATTGCCATCGCCCATGATGCGTCCACCAAAGCCCAGCACCTTGCCCTGAGGATTGATGATGGGAAAGATCGCGCGATCGCGGAACATGTCATAGCGCCGCCCGTCCTTCTCTCCGGACAGCCCGGCGGAGATCAGCTCCTCCATGGTGAAGCCCTTCTCGATGAGGTGCCGCGTCAGCGCATCGCGCCCCTGCGCCGTCGAGCCCAGCCCGAAGCGCCGGATGCCGGCATCATCCAGCCCGCGCTTGTGAAGATAGCCCAGCGCCTGCGCACCCTCCTCGGTCCAGATCGTCGCATGATAAAAGCGCGCCGCCTCAAGATTGGCCTCGTAGATTCGCTCGCGAAGCGCCCGCATTTTATCGCTGTCCCGGCCGTCGTTGACGCGCTCGGGCAAAGGCAGATGCGCGCGCTCGGCCAGCATCTTGACGGCCTCCATAAACTCCATGCGCTCAATATCCATCACGAAGTTAATGACCGTTCCGCCCTTGTGACAGCCAAAGCAGTAATACATCTGCGCTTCACTGTCTACACTGAAGGAGGGCGTCTTCTCCCCGTGAAAGGGACAGCGCCCCCAGAATCTTCGTCCTTTTTGCTTCAACTCGACATAATCCGAGACGACATCCACGATATCGACGCGCCCTCGCAGCTCGTCCAGCCAAACGTCCGGAAGCCTGAAACTCATGTGCCACCACCTGTCCTGTATTCTATATCTTTCGCCATGAACAGACATTTTCCTGCCGGGGCGAATCGACTTTTGACAGGTTAATTTCTGGTTTTACGGTTTTGTTTCAGTATGCCCCATGCTGTTGATATATACAACATCAAAGTTCGTTTTCCCTGCCCAAAATGCGATTTAACACAAACTCCTCATGAATCAGGGCTTATTTTGCCCGAGAAGGCGCATAAGCGCCCGCGTCCAGGCCGGACGGCGTGCTTTCGGGTCCTGATAGCCCAACAAAAGATCGATCGTATACATGCCCTCAAAGAGCAGCTTGCGGATTTTGCCCAGGGACAGCGGTGTTTTGACGCAATAGCTGCGGGCCCGAAAGCCGCATCGCTTCAGCGTCAGCCGGGCGCGCGGCATGTGATAATCGCTGGTCACCAGCCAAAGGTTCTGCCGCTGCGCCTCGTCCAGCAGCGACAGCGCATTGACGATGTTCTCCATGGTCATGACGGAGGCATCTTCCAGAACAATCCGCTCCGGAGAAACGCCCAGCGAACTTAAAATGAGCCGCATGGCCTCGGCCTCGGTGACGGGCAGCGCGCCAGTCTGTCCGCCGCAGACAATCACGCGGGCCTGCGGGTATAGTGCAAGGCAGGCGACCGCCCCTTCGCAGCGCATTCTCATTTCCCGGGCATCTTCCGCGCTTTCCGGTTTGATGCCCAGGAGCAGTATGGTTTCGTGCGGCATAGCTGTCCCCTCCTTGGCCGTCATATAAAGGCTCATTTTCTATTGTTTTAGAAAACTAAGCTATTGACATTGGTTTGATTTTTTTATATGATAAACGGGAGCAGACGAACGCCTGCTTGATTCCCGGGAAAACTCGCACTGAAAGGATTGACTGTTATGGAAAGATTGACCCCCGTCGGCAAAATCGCGCCCAAGTCCGCGCTGGACGTCGCCGCCTCGCAGCTGGGCATCGGCTTTGAAAAGCTCGACCGAAACGTCTTCGATCCAGAAAAGGCTTATGATAAAATCGGCGCGCTGGGCGTCAAATGGATTCGCCTGCAATCGGGCTGGCAACGTACGGAGCGCGAAAAGGGCGTTTATGATTTTGACTGGCTGGACGATATCGTTGATAATCTGATTCGCCGCGGCATGAAGCCCTGGCTGTGCCTGTGCTACGGCAACGAGCTTTACACGCCTTCGGCTCGCAATGTCTTCGGCGCTGTCGGCTGCCCGCCCATTGCGACCGAGGAAGAGCGCACGGCCTGGCACAATTACGTCAAGGCCACCGCCGAGCACTTCAAGGGCCGCGTTGACCATTACGAAGTCTGGAACGAGCCGGACGGTCAGTGGTGCTGGAAGCACGGCGTCAGCGCTCAGGAATATGCCCGCTTTACCGTCGATACGGCGGCGGCGGCGCGCGAAGGCGACTCCGAGGCCAAGATTATCGGCGGCGCCATCTGCGGAGTCGGTTCCTATACCTACATCAGCGATATGCTGTCTGCCGGTATGGCCGAGGCCCTTGATGCGCTGAGCTTCCACCGCTATGACGCCGATGAGTTCAACGTCGTTCGCGATGCCAAGGCGCTGCGGGCGCTGCTGGATGTTTACAATCCCGACATCGAGCTGATTCAGGGCGAATCGGGCACGCAGTCCTCCAGCAAGGGCGCGGGCGCCCTGCGTGGCGGCGCTTGGACGCCCTATAAGCAGGCCAAGTATCTTCTTCGCCATCGCATCACGGATTTCCTCTGCCCGTTCAAATTTACCTCGCATTTTACCAGCGTGGACATGATCGAGGCGCTCAATGGCACGGTCGATAACAAGGCCAGCTATCTTGACTACGGCTACTTCGGCGTACTAAGCGCTGATTTTGACGCGGACGGCTTTGCCACCGGCGATTACTCGCCTAAGCCTGCTTACTTTGCCCTGCAAAATCTGGCCTCCGTCTTTGCCGAGGACTTCGAAGCCGCCGATCTGCCGGTGCTCTTCACGCCAGCCTATTCTCCCCGCATCTTTGAATCTGACTTCAAGGACAAGTCGCTCATGCAGGCCGGTTTCCGCAAGCCCAACGGCGCATCGGCTCTGGCCTACTGGAACAGCACTGACCTGATGACCACCGACTTTGAATCGACCGTCACGCTGCTCACGCCGCTGAAAAAGGATGCGATTCGCCTGATCGACCTGATGGACGGCACGGTCTATACGTTGCCGGACGACATGATCGAAGCCTGCGGCGAAACCACGATCAGGCTCAAGAACCTGCCCCTTCGCGATTATCCGCTGCTGCTGACCTTCGGCGATTTCGCGCTGTAAAAGTCCAAAAACAGACCATGGTCTTTAAATCAAGACCATGGTCTGTTTTTGGATTATTCCGGATATTAGAGCCCGTGCTTGACGCGCTCGTGCTCCTCGGCGCGTTTGGCGTTGTTAAAGCGATCCAGCGTACCCACCAGATAGCCGGTGATCCGGCGAATGCGCTCAAAAGGAACCGGCCCAAAGTCATAATCCAGATCGACGAAATCCCCGTCAACGCGAATCGTCAGCCCCACCGGATGGCGTCCGTACTGCTCGCGGCCGCGCGCGATGTACGCGTCAATTTCCGGCTGAGGCAGCGTTCCGTTCAGAACAGTGACACGGCAGTCATTCATAGCGTTCATCTCCTTTGCTTATAGTATAACACGCCGCGTTCCGTTTGAATCATGCCCTACATTTTTTCCTGTCCATCGCCGAAAATAGTCAGTGTGCGGCCCGGCAGAACCAATTCGCCCTCAATGCCCTCAGGCAGATGATAAGCAATGAAATTTTCATCAATGCGCACGGCAATTTCGCCCTGCGGCGTCGGCACAACGCAGCGGATCTGCTTCAAACCGCCTCGGTTCGGCTGAATGCGCACGCGCTTGAAGCCCGGCTCCACCGGACGAATACCGGCCAGGCCCATCGGCAGAAGCACGGTCGCCGCCGCTGTCCAGGCATGGCAGTAGCTTCCGTAAAACGGCTGGTCAGTATAATGCTCGTCAATGCGCTTGAGCGTGCCAGTGTGGTAGGTTCCCTCGTGCAGGCAATCCGAACCGGAGGAAATCATGCAGCCACAGTATTTGCGAATGCGCGCCAGCATATCGTCGATTTTTCCGGCATTCAAATCCATTTCGGCCTGCTCGTACTGAAGCAGTGTATGCTCCGACGTATCGAAATGACGCTTCATGGCGCCTCCTGCGAGCAGCTCATCAACGCGCGATTCAATCGATTCCGCCATAAGCCGATAATGCGCGCTCTTCTCGGCAGAGACCATGCCTTCAAACAGGGCCGCCGCCTTCAGGCAGCGCAGATACAGCTCGTTCAGGAAGGGGTCATAGCCCACAAAGGTGTTCAGCTCCACCATCCACAGCCGTCTCAGAGGGTTTTTCGGCACGTTGATCAGGCCCGTTTCATCGGCCAGCGAAGCCAGATAATCCACGCAGCGTTCAATGCTTTGCAGGTTCTTGAGCGCAAAATCCGCGCATCCCGTGTAAAGATATTCGTCGTAATAGGCAATGACATACCAGGCAGTATAATCCCACAGC
>CAYOTH010000130.1:0-5844 GCA_964406835.1 uncultured Oscillospiraceae bacterium | reverse complement strand
ATGCCGGTCGCGCCGACGGAGCCGATTTCTTCCTTGTCGGCCATCAGGCAGCAGCAGGTGTACTCGGGCACTTCGGGCAGGGAGAAGATGGCCTTCAGGCAGGCGTAGGCGCAGACGCGGTCGTCGTGGCCATAGCCCAGAATCATGCTGCGGTCCAGGCCCATATCGCGCGCCTTGCCCGCCGGAACCACTTCGATTTCGGCCGAGAGGAAATCCTCTTCCTCGATGCCGTACTTCTCCTTGAGGATGGAGAGCACGCCCGCCTTGACGGCGCTTTTCTCCTCGTCCTTGACCGGACGGCCGCCGACCAGCACGTTGAGCGCCTCGCCGTCAATCACCGTCGCGGCGGTCTTGCCCATCTGCTCGCGGGAGAGGTGAATCAACAGATCGGAAATGCACAGCACCGGATCGCTGTCGTCCTCGCCGATGACCACGTCCACACGGGTTCCGTCCTTCTTGGCCACGACGCCGTGCAGCGCCAGCGGGATGGTTACCCACTGGTACTTCTTGATGCTGCCGTAGTAGTGGGTGTCCAGATAGGCGAAATCGCCCTCTTCATAGAGCGGATTCTGCTTCAAGTCCATGCGCGGGGAATCGATGTGTGCGCCGACGATGTTCAGGCCCTGCTCCAGCGGCTTTTTGCCGATGTGAAAGAGCATAACCGCCTTGTCCATGCAGATGCTGTACACCTTGTCGCCGGGCTTGAGCGCTTCGTTCGATGCAATAACGTCGTTTAAATCGCGATAGCCGCGCGCCTTGGCCTCGGCGACGGCCACACGCACGCACTCGCGCTCGGTTTTGCCGACGTCCAGAAAGGCGCGATAGCGCTTGGAGAGCGCCTCGACCTCGGTCAGCTCGGCTTCGGTATAGTTTTTCCAGGCATTCGGTCGTTCCATGATGAATGTCCTCCTTAGCAATGACGGCGCAGCTTACGCGCCGGTTGGATGGCTTGACCTTTATAGTATAACACGTTCGAGGCGGAACGTCAAATCCTTCAGTGGGGATATAATAGGAAGAAAAATGCGATATTTGAGCCCGAAACGGCGAATACGCAAGGACGCCATGCGCGCGCAATGGATAATTAACATCTGCGTGGTAAAATAAAGTCAAACGTTGGGAGCAGCCTAACGGGTGCTTCCGTGCAAAGGAGATCCTGAAGTATGGTTAAGGTCAATATCATTTCCGGCTTTCTGGGCGCCGGTAAGACGACGCTGATTAAAAAGCTGCTGGGCGGCGCGATGAAGGACGAGCAGGTCATACTGCTTGAAAACGAATATGGCGAGGTCGGCATTGACGGCGGCTTCATGAAGGACAGCGGCATTCAGGTCACGGAGATGAACTCCGGCTGCATCTGCTGCACCCTGGTGGGCGATTTCACCAAGGCCATTGACGAGCTGATCGAAACCTATCACCCCGATCGGCTGATTATCGAGCCCTCCGGCGTGGGCAAGCTGTCCGATATTCGCCACGTCGTCGCCGAGTCCGAGCAGAAGCACGATCTGGTCATGTCCGGCTGCGTCACCGTGGTGGACGCCGGAAAGTGCAAAATGTACATGAAGAACTTCGGCGAGTTCTTCTGCGATCAGGTGCGCAGCGCCGAGACCATCATCCTCAGCCGCACTCAGCTGGTCAGCCAGGAGAAGATCGACGCGGCCATCGCCCTGCTGCGCGAGCAGAACCCCGCCGCTCGCATCATCACCACCCCGTGGGACGATTTGACCGCCGAGCTGATTCTCTCCACCATCGAATCGCCTGAGGCACTGATCGACGTCAACGAGATCTACGAGGAGTATCATCACGACGAGGACGAGCATCACCACCACCATCATCACGACGACGATGATGACGATGATGAGCACGAGCATCACTGCTGCCACCATCATCACGACGATGATGATGACGATGACGAGCACGAGCATCACTGCTGCCACCATCATCACGACGACGATGATGGAGATGATGAGCACGAGCATCACTGCTGCCACCATCACGACGACGATGATGACAATGATGAGTACGAGCATCATTGCTGCCACCATCACGACGACGATGATGACGATGACGAGCACGAGCATCATTGCGGCTGCGGTCATCATCACGGCCATCACCACCATCATGCCGACGAGGTGTTTGACAACATCGGTGTGGAGACGACGCACAAGTTTGAGGAGAGCGCGCTGCAGGCGATTCTCAAGGAGCTGGATGCCAACCCGGTTTACGGCGACATACTGCGCGCCAAGGGCATTTTGCCCACGGCGGAGGGCGAGTGGCTGCACTTTGACTATACGCCCGGCGAGTGGGAAATTCGCCATGGCAGCGCTGACTATACCGGCCGCCTGTGCGTGATTGGCTGCCACATTGACGAAGCGAAGCTGCGTGGCCTGTTCGGAGTGTGAGCGAGATGAAAAAAGAGATTGATCCGATTCCGATTTACATTGTGACCGGCTTTCTGGAGAGCGGCAAGACCACCATGGTCAAGGAGATGCTTTCCGACGAGTACTTCACCGGCGGCGAGCGCACAGTGCTCATGGTCTGCGAGGACGGCGAGGAAGAGTACGACGAGGCGCTTTTGAAGAAGGCCAACACGGTCAAAATCGATGTGGAGAACATCGAGTCGATTGAAAACGGCCTGATGAACGCGCTGGAGAAGGAGTATCAGCCCGAGCGCGTGATCATCGAGTTCAACAGCGTGTGGACGCTGGCGCGCCTGTTCAATTCGCCCAAGCCGGAGCATTGGCGGCTGGCGCAGCTGGTGTGCATGGTGGATTCGACCACGTTCGAATTGTACATGACCAACATGCGCGCGGTGATGAGCGACGGCTTGCAGAAGTCGGACGTCATCATCTTCAACCGCTGCGACGAGAACACGGCCAAGAGCAAGTACCGCCGCATGGTCAAGGCGATGAACAACGCCTGCGACGTGATTTTCGATAACCTGGACGGCACCAGTGACGACGGCGTGGCCGACGAGGATCTGCCCTACGACATGAAGGCCGACGTGATTCGCATTGCCAACGAGGATTTCGGCGTGTGGTATCTGGACGCGCTGGAGCACTCCGAGCGCTATGATGGCCGTGTGATTCGCGCCACTGGCAAGGCCTATAAGCTCAAGGGCCTGCCCCGCAACTGCTATGTCTTTGGCCGCGAGGCGATGACCTGCTGCGCCGCCGACATTGGCGGCATCGGCTTCGTCTGCCAGTACACCGGCGCGGCCCCGGCCGAAAACCAGTGGCTGGACGTCACCTTCAAGGCCGAAAAGGCGCATAGCCTCATCCACGACCGCGAGGCCATTATCCTCGTCCAGCAAAAAGTCACCTCCGGCAAGGCTCCTGCCGAAGAGCTGGTCTACTTTAACCGCTAAACCAACTGAGTTGGCGCGTGAGCGCAAGTGGAACCCGGCACAGCCGACCCCGCAAACGCAAATCTGCCCGCCTCTGATTTATGGCCGGGCAGATTGGGAAGGCCGCACAAGCCTTCCTATTCATATCAAACTTGTTTACGGGATTGGCGCGTGAGCGCAAGCGGAACCCGGCATAGCCGGGGCGCTTGGCTTTTACCATTCACCTGGCAAGCCACGATAAGAAGTAAAAACAAAGCCGCCATCCAACGCTAATTGGACGGCGGCTCCCACTCAAACGGAGGGAGAAGCCTAGGCAAAAGAGTCATCCCTTCTTATCATCGTTATATCATGCGGCGTATTCTTTGTCAAGGATACGCCGCATGTTTTTTCCCGACAGGGTCGGTCCCGCTTGCGCTCAGCCAGCCGACTTACTTTCCTTTGGATTCCAGCGCCTGCTGGATCTTGGTTTCGCGGCGATGGGCCACGTCTGCGCTCATGGGCTGGATATCGCCCGCGGCGGTCAGGGCCATCTTGGTCAGCATGGGGCCGATCAGTTCATAGATGAGCACGGCGAAGAGGGTGATATTGCGAATGAGCGAGCCGTCAGTCGAGCCCAGCTGGGAGGCGGTCACGCACATGCCCAGCGCCACGCCGGCCTGAGGCAGCAGCGTAATGCCCAGATACTTGACGATGGTCTGATCGCAGCCGGTGGCCTTGGCGCTGGCATAAGCGCCGACGTACTTGCCGATCGAGCGGAAGATGATGTACACCACGCCGATGCCTACGATCGCCCAGTCGGCGAAGACGCTCAGTTCCAGCTCCGCGCCGCTGATAACGAAGAACAGCGCGAACAGCGGCGATGTCCAACGGTCGCACTTTTCCATCAAGTCGCCCGAGAGCAGACAGAGGTTGCAGAAGATCGTGCCCATCATCATGCAGGTCAGCAGCGAGGAAAAGCCGATGTGAACGCCGCCCACCTCAAACTTAATCAGCGACAGCGCCACCGTCAGCACGACAAAGCCAATGGCCAGCGACAGGCGGTTCGAGTTCGAATTGAAGTATTTTTCCAGCTGAGTGAGCAGCGCGCCCAGCAAAGCGCCCAGCCCGAGCGAGAGGATAATCTCAAGCAGCGGCTCGACCAGCACGCTCACCAGGTCAAACGAGCCGCTGAGCATGGCGCGCGCCACGCCGAAGGAGACAGCAAACACCACCAGGCCCACCGCGTCGTCCAGCGCGACGATGGGCAGCAGGATGTCGGTCAGCTTGCCCTTGGCCTTGTACTGGCGCACGACCATCAGCGTCGCCGCCGGGGCCGTCGCCGTGGCAATTGCGCCCAGCGTGATCGCCGAAGGAACGCTCAGCTTATCCGGCATGACCAGGTGCAGCAGCAGCAGCGCGCCGTCCACCAGCGCCGTGGCCGCCAGCGCCTGTACAATGCCGATCACCGTCGCCTGCTTGCCGGTCTGCTTGAGCTGCGACAGTCTGAATTCATTGCCGATGGCAAAGGCGATAAAGCCCAACGCCACATCAGAAATCACGCCCAGATTCTCGACTTCCTCATAGCTCGAAAAGCCGATGCCCGGGATGCCCAGCCGACCCAGGTAGTACGGCCCGATCAGCACACCCGCGATCAGGTAGGCTGTTACAGCCGGCAGCTTGAGCGGCTTAATCACACGCGTCATCATCAGCCCGCACACCAGGGCAAAGGCGATAGACAGCAGCAGTTCCATACAAAAAGAACCTCTTTTCTTTCCCTTTTTTCAAACCGTCTCATTATACCGCCTGCCCGTCCAAAATACAAGCACTCTGACATAACTTCCTGTAAATTCTCCTGGCTTATCGGCCGTGCCGAGAGCCGTTTGCGTTCACGCGCCAATCCTGCGAGGGGCGTTTGAAGGAGTAGGAACGTTACATATATCTTGACGACTTGCCCGGCCATAGTTGGGGCCGGGCAAGTCTGCGTTTGGGGGCTGGTTGCTTGCGGCGTGGGTAGCCTCCTTCGGTTTGGACTCCTGGCAGCTAGCGCCGCGGCAGGGCCGGGGCCTGCCGCGCACAGCCCGGGTACACGGAAAAGCCCCGCCCGGCTCCAATTTATGGCCGGGCGGGGCGGTGGTATAGAGAGGTTTTCTGTTTAAACAAACGTCCAGATTCGAAGAGCCCTTCAGCGCAGAAGAATCGGGTTGCGGGGTGCGAAGCGGAGTGGAAGACGCACAGCGTCTGGCCGGGCGGGTCGTCAAGATATATGGAAGATTTCTATCCTATCAAACGCTGCTCGCAGGATTGGCGCGTGAGTGCAAGCGGAAGCCGACACGGCGGCTCAGTCCGCAGCCAGCGCGTGGGCGACGGCGGCAGCGTAGGCGTAGAAGGGGCCGGCGACCGAGGCGGGCAGATCGCCGCTGGCGATTTCGAGGTTGTAGTAGCCGGTGTAGCCGATGTCCTTCAGTGCGGCGGAGAAGGCGTGGAAATCCATGTTCTCGCACCAGGAGGAGCAGGAGTAGGGGATG
>CAYOTH010000129.1:0-5865 GCA_964406835.1 uncultured Oscillospiraceae bacterium | reverse complement strand
CGCATCATGATGCGGCTCGATACCCGCGCCCGCGCGGAGCAGGCCAGTCTGGCCAAGGTGACGAACAACATCACTTCCGTCATGCAGTCGCTCGCCAGCCTGAAGAGCTACGACGCGCAGGCCTTTCTGACGGAGCGGTTTACGGCGGATAACGAAGCGCTCTATGCAATTAAGAAGAAGCAGGCGTTCTGGAGCGCGCTCATGGAATTCACGAACAATATGTTCAACGACATGGGCAACAACGCGATGGAAGCGATCAGCGCGTCGGGACTGGGCGGCGCGGACGCGGCGAAGAGCACGCTGGCGATCCACAACATGGGCTATCAGGCGAATCCTCAGGTTTTCGACGCGGCCTATGACGTGATGCAGGCCGCGCCCGGCCATGTCGCGGGCGCGCAGCGCTATTTCGACGCGCTCGATAAGGCGGCGCAGTCCGAGAAGCGCGTAGAACTTGGCAAAATCAGGACGCTGGAGCTTCGCGGCGTGGCCTATGAATATGCGGGGCAGAGCCATAGAGTGTTCGATCACCTCGATCTCTCCCTGAAGAGCGGCGACCGCATCCTGCTCTCGGGCGAATCCGGCTGCGGCAAATCGACGCTGCTGGGACTGATCGAGCGGCTCTACGCGCCCATTCAGGGCACGATGACGGCCAACGGCGTTCCGGCGCAGGAGATACCGCTCGACGAATGGCGGCGGCGCGTGGCCACGCTTCCTCAGGTTCCCGTGATCGCGCCGGTCAGCGTGCGGGAGAACATCCGCATGGGCAGGCCGGACGCAGCGGACGCGGAGGTCGAGCGGGCTGCGCGGGACACGGGCGTTCACGAGGACATCATGGGCTTTGCAAACGGCTATGACACGGTGCTCGATTCCGTGGGCGGCAACATTTCGACCGGACAGGCGCAGCGCATCGCCTTTGCGCGGATTTTGCTGCTGAAGCCGGACGTTCTGCTGCTCGACGAGCCGACCTCGAGCCTGGACGCCATCCGGCAGGAGCAGATCCTGAACCTTGTCAGGCTGCTGCCGGAGGACTGCGCCGTCCTCTGCGTCTCGCATCGTAGAACCGATATGAAGGGCTACCGCTGCATGACGATGCAGGAGGGCAGGCTGTCGGCGAAATAAAGGCGGGCGGGTCATAAGAGCAATTTGAACTGCGATGGTCATTTGATTCAGACATTTATGGAAAGGCTGGCCGCTTACATGAACATAAAGGTCGTTTTGGTGAATCCCAAGGCTGATGAAGATATATTAAATAATCTTCCATTAGGACTATGCTATTTGGTAGCAGTTGTAAAAAAGATGAATCATGTTGTAGAGGTGATAGATCTCAATTCGATCCATACAAGGGAAGACCTAATCAATACATTACTTAATGGGGTGGATATACTGGGAATTACTACTACAGCTCCGGCTATTTATCAAGTGTTGGATATTGCTAAGATGGTCAAAATATTTTCTCCACATACGCGTGTCTTTCTAGGAGGACCGCATGCGACATTTGCTTACGAAAATATTTTACTGAGACATCATGAAATTGATTTCATTATAATGGGGGAAGGTGAAAATGTCCTTGCACATGTGCTTGAAGCGTATTCAGGTGGCTGTGCTATAAATGGAATACCGGGTGTTGCTTACAGAGATTCGAGAGGTAGAGTGATTGCTATACCCACGAGCAAATGTGAAGATATTGATAGTTACCCTATGCCATTGCGCAATTGCGTCGAGAGTAGTGTATCACGTGCAAAGCGCAAGGGAATTCGGCATGTGGTATCAGAAATAATCACAGCACGTGGATGTCCCGGACATTGTTCGTTTTGTGTGAGTAATGTCAATACTTGCATAAGATGGCGCCACAGAGATATAAATTCTGTAGAGAAAGAAATAGGGTACTTAGTGGAGCAAGGAAGTGACGGTTTATATATTGTTGATGTGGATTTTTTTGCTTCCCATGAACATGCAGAAAATGTCATTGGCTTAATAAGGAAATTTCCTCAGGTAACACAGATTTTTATCGTGACACGGGTGGCAAGCTTACTAAGGGAAAAAGCATTATTTTTAAAGTTGTTGGATATGGGATTAAGCGGAGTAGAAGTGGGAATAGAATCCGGAGCACAGACTGCATTGGATAGGTATAATAAAAATATTACAGTACAAGAAAATATTGATGCGATGGAGTTTTTGAATGAATGTAAGCGAAAAAGAGCATTTGTTGTTACCTGTGATATGATTATGTTTGATCCCATGGGAAGTTATGAAGAGCTATGGGAAAACTATACGATGATGCAAAAATGCGACATGACGAACAAGGAATATGAGGAATGCCTTTTTACATGTTTGTATTTTTGGCCGGGCTCTGATCTGTATAATAGAAATCTTTCAGATGGAACAATTGGTTCATCATTGGATGTGCCATATATTAGTTTTGCAGACAGTGATGTGGCTAACATATATGCTTATGCGGTACTCTATAAACAGTGCTTGTTACCTAAAGTGCGAATAATGAGAACCCAAATTAGGGAAATTCTAACAAAGCCGAATGAGGCTGATATCAAAATGCAAATGGTAGGACTGGCAGTTCAAATGAATGGTATTAGCTTCCGATATTTCAAGGAACTCATGGATACCCGAGGTGATCGAGCTAAGATGACAATCATATATAAACAAAACGCGGTTTTCCCAAAAAGCGGGAAGCCGCGTTTTTTTGCGTGCCGAAGAGGCGATATCAGCGTCATTTCAGCCGGAAGCATGACGCTTCCTGATAAAATGACAGGGGATTGATCGGCATAAGACGGAATAAAGCTTTGAGTGAAACTTCAAGGCGTGGAAAATTGCAACAGGTAAGCGGCCATTTTTTTCGATGGCTTCTTTAGAAAGCGCTCGCGGAAGATAAGGCCGTCTTTATCAAAGCGTCTGCCGACAGAGGCGCGTGAAAGGCTTTATCGATTATTGCCATGAAGAGTCTACGCCCCAAATAGCCGATAGAGGCTTGCGGTTTAAAGGGATCTGAACACGAAGGCACGGCCGTGTTTTAGGAAAATCATTCGCTTATTATGTAAAAAAGCCCCTTGGGATTGTTAAGCCGCGGCGGCTGAAATCCGCTCGCTTCGAAGAACAATTCACAAACAAAAACGAACATGTTAACGGAAATGGAGGACGCAAAATGCGCAAAACCGGGCAAAAAGCCATGGGAAACAGATGATATTTGTCGGAAAAGATCATCAAATTCAAAATTTGAATGCCAATTATGTAAAAAGACTATTGACAGGAAATGCCTTTTTGTAGTATACTCAGGAAGTAACGAAGATTAAGAAAGGATGAATGAAAAGTGAACGAAGAACATACGCTGACGTTGCAGGAACACAAGCGGCGTCAGAAACAGTTAAGACGCCGCAGGCTCTTCCGGGAGAATATGACGCTCTTTTTGCTGGCGCTGCCCGGGCTGTTTTTCCTGATTCTGTTTAACTATGTGCCTATGGGCGGTATCATCATCGCCTTCAAAAAGTATGTCCCGCTCAAGGGCATCTTGGGCAGCAAATGGGTTGGCCTGAAAAACTTTGAGTTCTTCTTCAAATCACAGGATGCCGTGCGCACCATTCGCAACACGCTGATGTACAGCACGACCTTCCTCATCCTTGACCTGATTCTGGGCGTGGGCATGGCGATTTTGCTGTATCACCTGCGTTCGCGCAAAGCCCTTAAGGTTTATCACACGATCATCCTTTTGCCGCGCTTTCTGTCGATTATCATCATTTCGTTTATCGTCTATGCGATTTTGAGCCCCTCCTATGGCGTGCTGAATCGGATTATCGCGGCCTTTGGCGGCGAGCGCATCCAGTGGTACAGCGAGCCGCGTTACTGGCCCGCGATTCTCACCATCGTTCACTGCTGGGCCTTCGTGGGTGCAGGCTGTCTGTATTATTACTCCGCGCTGATGGCGGTGGACGAATCGCTCTTCGAGGCGGCGACCATCGACGGCGCCAACACCCTGCAGAAGGACTGGTATGTTTCGATTCCCAGTCTGATTCCGATCATGGTTATCATGACGATTCTGGGCATCGGCGGCCTGTTCTCCGGCGACATGGGTCTGTTTTATCAGGTTCCCAAGAACCAGGGCATACTCTACGAGACGACCGACATCGTCAACACCTACACCTACCGCGCCATGCTCGATGGCACGCTGGAAAAATCGGCGGCAGTCGGCCTGTTCCAGTCGCTGATCGGTTTGATTCTGGTTGTGGTGACGAACGCCATCGTGCGCAAGATCAGCCCCGAGCACAGCATGTTCTAAGGGAGGGGAAAGACGATGCAACAAACGCAATATCCGGCGCTGCCCAGGCGCAAAAAGCTGGGCAAGGGACAGCTGGCGCTGCACATCTTCTTTATTGTTCTTTCGTTGTGCTACATTCTGCCGCTGTGGCTGCTCATTTCGGTTTCTTTGGACGGTTCGTCCGTGACCAGCTTTTCGCTGATCCCGAAGGAATTTTCGTTCAACGCGTATCGCATGGTTTTTGCGACGCCGGGGCGCATTCTCAACGGCTATAAGGTCACGGCGTTTTATTCGGTCTTCGGTACGCTTTCCTCGCTGGTGGTCATGATGATGTTCGCCTATTCGATTTCCCGGCCGAACTTCGTGCTGCGCAATCCGCTGACGTTCATCCTCTTTTTCACTACGCTCTTCAGCGGCGGTCTGGTGCCGTCGTATCTGCTGAACACGCGCTATCTGCACCTGAACGACACCATCTGGATTTACATCCTGCCCAGCATGATCAGCGCGTGGAACGTCATCGTCATTAAGACTTATTTGAAAGGCCTTTCGGTTGAGCTGTTTGAGGCCGCGCGTCTGGACGGCGCGAGCGAGCTGCGCATCTGCTTTACGATCATCCTGCCGCTGTCCACGCCCGTTCTGGCCTCGGTCGGCTTTCTGGATTTCATCGGCCGCTGGAACAACTGGTATACCTCGCAGATCTACATCACCAAGCCCGAGCTTCGCTCTCTGCAGTATCTGCTGAAGTTGATACTGGACAACCTTGAGCTGCTTAAAACCATGCAGAACGAAGGCGGCTTGGATCCGAGTATGACCAGTATGCTGAATAACCTTGAATCCATGCGCTTCGCTATGGCGGTTGTGGCGGCTGGTCCGATGCTGGTGGTCTTCCCCTTCTTCCAGAAGTACTTTGCCAAGGGCATGACCATTGGCGCGGTCAAGGGCTAAGGCCCGGTTCCTCAACGATGTACGCACGGCCTGCCGTGTAGTATAGAACAACCATAAGGAGGATATCCCATGAAGAAGTTTCTGTCTCTGCTCCTGGCGGTCATGATGATCGTCGCGATGGGCGCGGTGTCCATGCCGGCCATGGCCGATGAAGAACCCGTCCTGTTGACCTACTTCGTGCAAAACTCTGCCGGTGTGCAGGAATATACCCAGCAAGTTTCTGACAAGCTGAGCGAGCTGCTTCAGGCGAAGGGCATCAACGTAAAGCTTGAGCTGCATCCGTATTCCGGCGGCAGCAACTACAGAACTGGCTTCACCCTGGCGCAGACCAGTGGCCAGCAGATTGATTTGTTTGAAACCTATTCTCTGGATCTGACCACTGAAATTGAGAACGGCGTGGTTATGCCTCTGGATGATCTGCTTGCGGCGCATCCGGAAGCTGTGGCTGAAGTGCCTGAGTGGCTGGTCAAGATGGGCCGCGTGAACGGCACACAGTACTATATCCCGTCTTATCAGCAGGCCTGCAACGGATATTCCTTCATGGCTCCCAACGCTTATCTGGAAGCGGCGGGCGTGACCATTGAGGACGTGCGCGCCATCATCCATGCCGGCCATGGCCGATGAAGAACCCGTCCTGTTGACCTACTTCGTGCAAA
>CAYOTH010000128.1:0-5869 GCA_964406835.1 uncultured Oscillospiraceae bacterium | reverse complement strand
GTCACGGCGCGGAGCACAAGTCGATCTTCTGCTATGAAAGCGGACAGCCGCTGACGGTTGAAAATGCGCAGAAGTTCACCACGCTGCATCCCCGCTGCGGCACTAGCTTTCTGGTGATCGTCATGGTCATTTCGATTTTCATTTTCACGCTGCTGGGGACGAACAGCTCGAATGTCCTGGCGCGCGTGGGCAGCCGACTGCTGCTTTTGCCGCTGGTGGCCGGTATTTCCTATGAGATTCTCAAGTGGCTGGGCCGCGCCGAGGATACGCTCATTGTGCGCGTGCTCAAGTGGCCGGGCCTGATGGTTCAGAAGATCACCACGGCGCAGCCTGACGACGAGATGGTCGAGGTGGCGCTGATCGCGCTCAAGGCCTCGCTGGGCATGGAGGACGCGCTGCCTCGCGAGCTGGATCCCAACGCGCCCGAGGAGAGTGAGGCGGCTGAAGAGGCGCAGGAACCCGAGGACAAGCCGTGACCTGGGGCGAATGGCTGAAGACGGCCTATGCGCGTCTTCAGAGCGTCCAGGATGACGATGCGCTTTGGGATGCCGACTGGATGCTCTGCACGGCGATGGGCTGCACCCGGACGGTGCTGAGGCTGCGAAAGGGCGAGGCGCTGGCCGAAGAAAAGCGTTTGCAGCTGGACGCGTGGCTTGAATGCCGGCAGGGCGGCGAGCCGCTTCAGTATATTCTGGGCAGCACCGGCTTTATGGGGCTGGAGTTCAAATGCGATGCCCGCGCGCTGATTCCCCGGCAGGATACCGAAACGCTGGTCGAGCTGGCGTTGGAACGGCTCAAGGGCAAGACTTCTCCCCGCGTGCTGGATCTGTGCTGCGGCACGGGCGCCATTGGCTTGAGCGTGGCGCACTACCGAAAGGACGCGCGCGTGCTGCTGACTGATATTAGCTTTCAGGCGCTGGCACTGGCCGGGGAAAACCGGCAGGCGCTGGGCGCTGAAAACGTGGCTTTGGCGCAGGGTGATCTTTTTAAGGCGGCGGCCGGACAGGTGTTTGAACTGATTTTGACTAACCCGCCGTATCTGACGCAGCAGGACATGGACTCTCTTCAGCGCGAGGTCAAAAAAGAACCGGCGCTGGCGCTCTTTGGCGGCACGGACGGGCTGGATTTCTATCGCCGTATTGCCCGGGAGGCGGCGCTTTTTCTGGCACCGGGCGGGCGGATACTGCTCGAGGTGGGGCAGGGACAGGCGCAGGATGTGTGCGCGCTGTTTACTGCACCCCTGGGCGCTGCGGCGGTTCATGCCGATCTGTGCGGCATAGAGCGCGTCGTGGAGGCTGTGAAAATTTGACAAGCCCATTTTTCGATCATTAGGAGTTTTTATATGCTTGAAAAGGATATCGAGCGAATTGCCCGCAAGCTGGAGGATGTCGAAAATCGCTATGAGGAGCTGGGCGTTCGCGTGACGCTGCCTGAGGTCATTGCCGATGTACCGCTGTTTCAAAAGCTTATGCGCGAGCACAGCGAACTGAGCGAGCTGGCCGAGTTCGCCGTTTCCTATCGCAAATTGCTTGAGGATATCGACGAGGCGCGGGCTTTGGCGGCGGGCGAGGATGCCGATATGGCTGAAATGGGGCGCGAGGAGCTGGAAGTGCTTTTGCCGCGCCTGGAGGAGGAAACCCAGAGGGCGCGTATGATGCTTTTGCCGCGCGATCCGGATGACTATCGAAACGCCATCGTCGAGGTGCGCGCCGGCGCAGGCGGCGAGGAGGCCGGGCTTTTTGGCGCAGAGCTTCTGCGCATGTACGCCCACTATGCCGAAAAGCGCGGCTGGAAGGTCGAAGTGAACGATGAGGGCGAAACGGAGCTGGGCGGAATTAAGGAAGCGGCGCTGCTCATTCAGGGGCGGGATGTGTTCAGCTATCTGAAGTTTGAATCAGGCGTTCATCGCGTGCAGCGCGTGCCGGTGACTGAATCGGGCGGGCGCATTCATACGTCCACTGCGACCGTGGCTGTGCTGCCGGAGGCCGAGGATGTCGAGCTGGTCATTGTGCCGGGCGATCTGCGCATAGACACCTACCGGGCGTCGGGCGCGGGCGGACAGCACGTCAACCGAACCGATTCGGCCGTGCGCATTACGCACCTTCCGACCGGGCTGGTCGTGACCAGTCAGGATCAGCGCAGCCAGATACAAAACCGCGAAAAGGCCATGCGTGTGCTGCGCAGCCGACTGTACGACATGCAGCGTCAGCAGGCGCGCGATGAATATGCCAGCGCGCGCAAAAGTCAGATTGGCACGGGCGACCGCAGCGAGCGCATCCGCACCTACAATTTCCCGCAGGGGCGCGTGACCGATCATCGCATTGGCAAGAGCATTTACAACATCGAGGACTTTATGAACGGCGATCTGGACGAAATGCTGGATGCGCTGATTCTGGCCGAGCATACGGCGCTTTTGAATGCGGAGGATGAATAAATGAGCCGACTTTCCATTGTGGCGCTGGATGCGCTGCAATTAAACGACCTGAACTGGAGCGCTCTGGAGGCGCTGGGCGATGTGATGTGCTATGACAACACGCAGCCTGAAGAGGTGCCTGAGCGCGCGGCCGAAGCCGATGTGCTGCTGGTCAATAAGGTAAAGCTGTCGGCGCAGACGCTGGAAAAGCTGCCGCGCCTTCGCTATATCGGCGTGCTGGCGACCGGTTATGACAACGTGGATCTGGTGGCGGCCTCAGCGCGCGGCGTGACCGTGACCAATGTGCCGGGCTATTCGAGCGATTCCGTGGCGCAGCTCACCTTTGCGCTGCTGCTTGAAATTTGCCATCATGTGGGCGCGCATTCTCAGCGCGTGATTGGGGAGCGCGCCTGGAGCCGACAGAGCAGCTATTGCTTCTGGGATTATCCGCTCTTTGAGCTGGCCGGGCGCACGATGGGCATCGTCGGGCTGGGGCGCATTGGCCTGCGCGTGGCGGAGATCGCACGGGCGTTGGGAATGCGCGTGCTGGCCTATACACGTACGCCTAAGGTGGTGGAAGGCGTTGAATGCGTCGATTTCGAGCGCCTGCTGCGGGAAAGCGACGTAATCAGCATGAATTGCCCGCTGACCGAGCAGACGCGCGGCCTGATGAATGCTGAAGCCTTTGCGAAGATGAAACGAAGCGCGATTTTCATCAACACGGCGCGCGGCGGCGTTGTGGTTGAAGAGGATCTGCGTGCGGCGCTGGACGAAGGCATTATTGCGGGCGCGGCGGTGGACGTTTTAAGCAGCGAGCCGCCTGCCGAGGACAATGTGCTGCTTGATGCGAAAAACATCATCATCACGCCGCACATCGCCTGGGCCACGAAGGAGGCGCGCACGCGGCTTCTGGGCATCGTGGGGGACAACCTGAGCGCCTATCTGGCCGGAAACGGGCAAAACAGGGTCAACTGAAACTCAGATGGGTCAAAAGTTAAATTATGACAGGAAAAGTGGTCTTGATCGGTGAAAACAATACTGACAAAAGCAGACGATAACAGCCTGCGCGAGGCGGCGCGGCTGATTCGCGAGGGCGGCCTGGTTGGCTTCCCGACGGAAACGGTGTACGGCCTGGGGGCCAATGCGCTCAATGAGCAGGCCGTGCGCTCGATTTTTGCGGCGAAGGGGCGCCCAGGCGATAATCCGCTGATTGTGCATGTTTCAAGCGTCGAGGAGATTGAGCCGCTCATTCGCGGCGGCATATCCGATCGGGCACGCGCGCTGATGGACGCCTACTGGCCGGGCCCTATGACGCTGATTTTTCCCAAGTCGGATTTGATTCCGCAGGCCGTTTCGGCGGGGCTGGATACCGTGGGCATTCGTCTGCCGGCCCATGAGGTGGCGCGTTCTCTGATTGCGGCCTCGGGCTTCCCGATTGCCGCGCCCAGTGCCAATCGTTCCGGACGCCCCAGTCCCACGACGGCGCAGCATGTCATGGACGATATGGACGGTCGTATTCCGATGATTCTCGACGGCGGAGCCTGCGTGGTGGGCGTGGAATCCACCGTGATTGACATGACCGGCGAGGTGGCGCGCGTGCTGCGTCCCGGCGGCGTGACGCCTCAGATGATCGCCGATGTGCTGGGCGAGGTCGAGGTGGATGGCGCGGTCATGCGTCCGCTCAAAGAGGGCGAGAAGCCGCGTTCTCCCGGCATGAAGTACCGCCATTATGCGCCGGAGGGCGATCTGGTGATCTTTGCAGGCGAGGCCCAGGCGGTGGCCGAGGCCATCTGCGATCATTACGATCACGCCGAAGGCAGCGCAGCCATACTGGCTCTGCCAGGTCATGAGGCGCTTTACGGTTCGCGGCATGTGATCGAGCTGGGGCAGGGCGATTCGGCGGAGAGCGTGGCGGCTGGGCTGTTTGCGGCGCTTCGTCGGCTGGACGACGAGAACGTGAAATACATCTTCTCGGAGGCAGTGGACGCGCAGGGCGTGGGACTGGCCGTGATGAACCGGCTGGGGCGTGCGGCGGCGTTCCACATCGTCAATGTCTGAGTTCATACTCTAATGTAATAAGTGTGTAAATACATGATTTGAGGCCTTGACAGATCGGCCAAAGCGTGTAATAATGCACATATCCGATAGAGGTGCGGCGATCATGACGCGCACGGGGGAGCCTGTTCAGAGGGCTGTGAATCCGTGCAAAAGGGGTCGCTGCCGAAACGCTTTTTCGTCTTCTGGAGCGGGGAGCGTTGGGGGCCAGCAGAATATGCTGTCCACTGTCACATGGAGAATGTGGAGTGCTATCGCGGAAACTGATTTGTTATACTGCTCATACTAGTCAGGCAGCTATGGCGGCGGTTGAGGCGATTGCGTCTCATCCGCCGTTTTTTTGTTATCGGAGAGCGCAATTGAGGAGGATATGACAATGAAGAGGATGGCTGTACTGGTTCTGGTTCTGATGATGGTTTTTGCGGGAACGACGATGGCTGAGGGAACGCTGCGCGTGGGCATGGAGTGCGATTACGCGCCCTTTAACTGGACGCAGACCGAGGCGAGCGACACGGCGGTGCCTCTGGCGGGCGGCGGATATGCCGACGGCTATGACGTGCAGATTGCCAAGAAGATTGCCGAGGCGCTGGACATGGAGCTTGAAATCGTCAAGACGGCCTGGGATGGCCTGCCCATGGGCGTGATGAGCGGCAAGATCGACGCCGTCATCGCGGGCATGAGTCCGACCGAGGAGCGCAAGCTGACGCTGGATTTTACCGACAACTACTATGAAAGCCAGCTGGTGATCGTCGTGCGCGCCGACAGCGACTATGCTCAGGCGCAGAGTCTGGCCGATTTTGCTGGCGCCAAGCTGACCGGCCAGCTGAACACCTTCCACTACGACGTTCTTTCTCAGGCTGATCAGGCCACCATCGTGACCGCCATGGAGACCTTCCCGGCGATGATTGTGGCGCTTCAGGCCGGTTCGATTGACGGCTATGTTTCCGAGCTGCCTGGCGCTGTGTCGGCTGTGGCGTCCAACCCGGAGCTGACGTATGTGCAGTTTGGCGAGGGCGAAGGCTTTGAGGCCTCTGCGGATGATACCGCTATTGCTGTGGCCGTGGCCAAGGGTAGCGCGCTGCGCGATCAGATCAACGAGGTTCTCTCCGGGATCACGGCGCAGGAGCGCGAAGAGCTGATGCAGTGGGCTGTGGACAATCAGCCGCTGTCCGAATAAAAATACGCAATGAGTGAATGACGGCGCGCGTTTTGAGCAGCCTGAACCGGCGGCTTGAAGCGCGTTTGCCGTGTCCGACTAAAATGCTTTGAGGAGTTTTTATCATGCAGTTTCCGACGACGTTCTTTGGCTGGGTCATCTTTCTGCTTGACCAATACGGCGCGATGTTCCTGCGCGGCACGGGCATCACGCTGCTGATTGCGCTGACCGGCACGGTGCTGGGC
>CAYOTH010000127.1:0-5898 GCA_964406835.1 uncultured Oscillospiraceae bacterium | reverse complement strand
CCGGGGCCGGGGAAGGGCTGACGCCAGACCAGCTCACGCGGAATACCCAGCTTTTCGCCCACGCGGCGCACCTCATCCTTGAACAGATCCTTCAAAGGCTCGATCACGCCGCTGAAGGCAATGTCCTCAGGCAAGCCGACCTGATTGTGGTGCGTCTTGATGGTGGCAGCGTCGCCCTTGCCGCTCTCAATGCGATCGGGGTAGATCGTACCCTGAGCGAAGAAGCCGCCGCTGTAGCGCGCGCGCACCTCGTCCCAGAAGACGCGGTAAAATTCCGTACCGATGATTTTGCGCTTTTCCTCGGGATCCGTGACGCCCTTGAGGCGGCGAAGAAACTGCTCCTGACAGTTGATGCGCACAAAATTCATATCGAACAGGCGCGTGAAGGTTTCTTCAACAAAGTCGCCTTCGTCCTTGCGCATCAGGCCCTGATCGACGAATACGCAGGTGAGCTTTTTGCCGATGGCGCGGCTGAGCAGGGCGGCGGCCACGGAAGAATCCACGCCGCCGGAGAGGCCCAGCACCACGCCCTGATCGCCGATCTGCGCGCGCAGGGCGCGGACGGTTTCGTCGATGAAATTGTCCATCTGCCAGTCTCCGCGGCACTGGCAGACCTTGAACAGGAAGTTGTTCAGGATTTTCTGGCCGTATTCGCAGTGCGTGACCTCGGGATGAAACTGCACGGCGTACAGGCGGCGCTCAGGATGCTCCATGGCTGCGCAGGGGCAGCTGTCCGTGTGGGCCGCAAGCAAAAAGCCCTCTGGCGGCACGCTGATGTAATCGGTGTGGCTCATCCAGCAGACACTCTTTTCAGGCATGTCTTCAAAGAGCAGGCTTTGCGGCGAGACGCTCATTTCAATGCGGCCGTATTCGCGGCTGGGCGCCTGTTCGATTTTTCCGCCCAGCATCCAGGCCATCAGCTGCGCGCCATAGCAGATGCCCAGCACGGGAACGCCCAGATCGAGGATTTTAGGGTCGTAATGCGGCGATTCCTCCTCGTAGACGCTGTTGGGGCCGCCGGTAAAAATAATGCCCTTGCAGCCGGAACGGGCAATTTCCTCTAGCGGCGTAGTGTAGGGCAGGATCTCGCAATACACATGCTGATCGCGCACACGACGTGCAATCAGCTGGTTGTATTGCCCGCCAAAGTCCAGAATGATGATCTTTTCCGTCACAGGCATGGGTGTTATCGGCCTCCTTTGAGGGTTTGGCTGTGGGGAAATATGATAAAATATCATACAGCGATGGAAAAATGCGTTCAATGGCGTTTTTGAAAATTTTTTTGATGCGTCAGTGCAAATTTTTGTCGCATATTTGACCGTGAAAAAGGAGCCGGCTTGCGTCGTTTGAGACGGAAGACGGTTCCTTTTTCGTTGGAAGAAGAGAAGGCCTTTTAGCGCCTGCGCCGCACAAGAAGTATTAAAGCGATAATCAGCGCCAGCGCAGCCGATGCGTCGAGGACGACGGCATAGCCCAGCCCTGTCGCCGTAGGAGCCGCCGAAGCATCGACTAAGGGATTGTCCATCGAGGGCCGTCCTTGCCGTCGATTTCCAAAGACCTCGTCTGTTCGGGTAATCTGCTGGTCAACAGCCGTTTCGCCATCGGGCAACTGCGGCGGGGTGTCGCCGGGGGACTGTTGTTCGTCATTGCGTGTTTTTTGATTGGTTGGGTTGGCCTGGAATCCGTTGGGCTCAAAATGACTGCGCATCTCCTCGCCGAAGCCACCCCGGTCGCCTTGAAAGCCCATGTCGGACAGATTGAAGACGGCCTGGATGAGGGCGGAGGAATCGGCGCTTTGCCCTTCGGTGGTCGAGGGGATGGAACCGTCCAGCTGCCCCAGGATGCTTTGTCCGCGCAGGGTAGAGAAGGAGCGCAGGGCGGAGAGGGCGGTCAGGTAGTCCTCATAGGTGCATTCCTTCGTGGGGTCGTTTTGCACGGATTCGTCAATGAGCGCGGCCATATCGGTGATGAGCTGATCCATTGAGCCGTCGCTCAGGAAGCGGGCCAGCTCGCTCAGCAGCGCGTGATAGGCGTTTAGACTGTCTTCGTCGGAAAGCAGCGCCGTGACCAGCGGCCGCTCAGCGGAGGCCGGTGTGTCGATGGGGTCGTTGACGGCCGAGGTCGCGCTGCCGCCCGCAAAGCCCCCGAAGGCCAAGTTGTAATCCCATGGCAGAATGGTGAGCATGCCATTGAGCTCATAGAGATAGTAGTTGTGCAGCATACTGCCCAGGTACCCGTCGTCATTGACCAGCACGGCGTTGGCGGCTAGCCAGGCCACAGCGTCCGAAACGTTCAGCGAGGCGTCCAGATCGCCTTCGGAGAGCGCCTTGAGCGAGGTGATGAGACGAGCCTTGTCGGCGTCCGAGGGCATGTTGGTCTTGGCGTAGTCGAATATGTCGGCGTAGAGCGCCGTGTCATCGCCCAGATAGTCCAGGGAGGCAGCGCTTGTGGTACTGCCGCCCATGTCCGGCATTGTTGGGAAGGACTTGTCCGCGCCGTCGGCGTTCGGTATCTGCGGGAAGGCGCTGTCTGCACTGTTGCCGTTCGGCATTTGCGGGAAGGCGCTGTCCGCGTTGTCGGCACGGTCAAAATGATCTTTGTTGCCGCCCATGCCGTTTGTGCCGTCTGGCTTATACAAAAAGCCGCCGTCGGTCAAGAAATTGCGCTCAATGAAGGAATCGTTAAGGCATTCCAGGGCCAGATACAGTCCCCAGTATTCGCCGTTGACGTAGATTTCAGCCATGGCGAAGAGCGGTGTTTTGACCCCGGCGCGCTTTAAAAGCGTATAGCTGAGGTACTCCTTGAGGAAGGTGTTGTCGGATTGCGTGTTGTTGAGCACCATTTTGTCCAGCCCGTGAAAGGTCTGCTTTTTGACGTATTCGCCGAAATTGATTTTGAAGCTGTAGCGCTCCTCCTGCGTCATGGACAGGCTGGAATTGCCCTTGCAGCGTATGCCGGCGGAGGCGATGCGCTCGCCGTTGAGGGCAACGTCGCATTCGATGTAGGTTTCGTTCATGGCATTATCCAGCATTGATTGCCAGGCGTCGGCCTCGGTACGGATGTCCACGCGCAACAATGCGGACGAGTCAAAATAGTCTTCATAGCCCAGGGCAGCGGCTGTCTGCGAAAAGCCAAGCGCTTCCGGGCAGAGGCCGAACAGGCTGGAAAACACGAGTGCAGAGGCAGTGACCAGGGCGAAGATCAGCCGGGTTTTCTTGTCAAGTGGTTCCATGCTTCCATGCTCCTTTGGGCTTATCAGGCCAGGTTTTCGCCACCGGCGGCGACGAGAACGGCGCTGGAAACGCCCTCCAGCGCATTGAACGCGTTGACGAAGGCCGTGGCGTTTTCACGCAGGCGCACCTCGCACGTCAGCTCAATGCCCGCGCTGCTCACCGATTTGGACTTGACGATATCGCGCAGTGTGTTTTGGCGCATGAGATTGACGGCGCGTTCCTCGGCCTCGGTGTCGGTCAACTGGAGAATCAGCATATAGGGGATGTCGCGGCTCTTTTTATTGAGCGCGAGAATCAGCACAAGCCCCACAAAGAGCGAGCCGAAGATGGCCAGGGGAATCAGGCCGGCGCCCAGTATGATGCCGCCGATGATGGCCCAGAAGAGGAAAACGATGTCTATGGGGTCCTTGACGGCGGTGCGGAAACGCACAATGGAGAGAGCGCCGACCATGCTCAACGACAGGATAACGTTGGAATTGACGGCCAGTATTACCATGGCGGTAATCATGCACAGCCCGATCAGTGCAATGCTGAACGTGCGCGAATACATCACGCCGACAAACGTTTTGCGGTAGACAAAGTAGATGAACAGGCCCAGTGCAAAGGAGAGACCCAGCGCAATGAACATATCGCCCAGGGGCAGCGCGGAGGCCTTGGCAATGTAGGTCGTGGAAAACAGATCGGATAAGCTCATGGAAAAAAATCCTCCTGAAAAATATTGTTGGGGGTTAGAGGCGACAGAGCGCGTATTTGGAGTTAGCGGTGCTCAGGCGGCCATCCAGGCGGCACAGGGCGCGGATGACGTCGGGCAGGTATTCGTCGAATTTGACTTCGAGAATGCTTGTCCCCTGAGGCAGAACCGGCACCAGCGGCCGCGCGAGGTTGAAAAGATCGGTGGTATTGAGGCCGCTGCGCACCCGGGAATCGAAGGTGATGCGCACATTGCCGGGGCGGTAGGCGTAGGCTTCGCGGTCATAGACCACCAGCGTGCGGGGGCGTAGCTGAAGCGTGGTCATTTTGATGAAAAGCTCGCGGCAGAGCGGATGGGACGAGGTCTGCAAAAAGCGCCGATCACCGCTCAGCAGCGCGCGCACATCGTCGGCCTTCAGCGGCGCGGACAGCTTTTGGCACATTCCATGCCGCTTAGACTTTTTCTCCAGACGGATAAAGGAAAAATCCTCGTCATAAAAGCGGATGCGGAATTTTTCGCGATCGTCCACGCCGTCCAGCTTTTCGCGTAGCGCCTGGTCGGAGGCGTTGTCAAAATACAGGCTGCGCACGGTGTAGCGCCCGTCGCTTTCCGTGTGAAAAGCGTCGCGCTGCATGACGGGACGCAGACGCTCTCTCAGCGCGGCCAAATCTGTGTCATTGACCATATATTTGTATTCGTGGCGATAACTCGATGGGGAATTCATAGCGTCTCTCCTTTCGTGAGGATGGATTCAGTATGCGCCCGGGATTTTGACGGACTGTGAACGTTTTTTGAACGAAGTGGCTCAAAGGCGGATCATTTGACGCGTTTGGCGTTGGGAAAAGGCCTTCCTGCGCTGAATTTGGGCATAAATTTGAATGAAAGACGGTTTATCTTGCAAAATATGCAGCGATGCGCTATAATAGAAGCGGTTTGCGGCGATGGCGAAATCGCCGTATGCCGGACATGATTTTGAAATCAATACGCTCCAAATGAGGAGGAATCGATATGGAAAAAAACATGGGCAGCGCCCAGGAGCTGATTCAGCGCCTTAATCAGAGCGGCAGAAAGCTTTCCAAAAGCCACCGCCGCATTGCCGAGTGCATCGTGACGCATTACGACAAGGCGGCCTTCATGACGGCCAGCAAGCTGGGCGAATATGTTGGCGTGAGTGAATCGACGGTGGTACGCTTTGCCTCGACGCTGGGCTATGCGGGCTATCCGCAGCTGCAAAAGGCGCTTCAGGAGCTGATTCGCCACCGCCTGACAGCCAGCCAGCGCTTTGAGATGACCGGCGATATGGATCAGGCGCAGGTGCTGGCTAAGGTGCTCAAGGCCGATATGCAGAACATTCGCTCCACGATTGACGAATTGGACATTTCGGTTTTTGAAAACGCGGTGGATCTGCTTTTGCGCGCGCGCACCATTTACGTCATGGGCCTTCGTGCCTCGGCGCCGCTGGCTCAGTTCATGGCGCATTATTTGGATTTTATCTTCAGTAACGTTACGCTGGTTACTTCCGGCGTCAGCGACGTCTTTGAACAGCTCTCCCGCATCGGCGAGGACGATGTGCTTATCGGCATTTCCTTTCCGCGCTATTCCAGCCGAACCATTGAGGCCATGCAGTATGCCCGTAGCCATGGCGCGCAGCTGGTCGCCATTACCGATGGCCCGCTTTCGCCGCTGCACGCGCAGGCCGATCTGTGTCTGATGGCCAAATCGGATATGGCGTCGTTTGTCGATTCACTGGTGGCTCCCATGTCGCTGATTAACGCGCTGATTGTGGCGCTGGGCCAGCGCAGACGCCAGCAGGTGGCCGCCTACTTCGAGGAGATGGAGCATATCTGGGACGAATATCATGTCTATCTCGGGAAGGACAGGCAGCCGCATGAATAACATCATTGTCATTGGCGGCGGCGCGGCCGGCATGATGGCCGCGCTGCTGCACATCCTGTTCCACGCGGTGGTAAAGAT
>CAYOTH010000126.1:0-5909 GCA_964406835.1 uncultured Oscillospiraceae bacterium | reverse complement strand
TTCGATGTATTTGCGGTATTCGTCCAGCGTCGTGGCGCCGATGCAGTGCAGCTCGCCGCGGGCCAGCATGGGCTTTAAGAGATTGCCGGCGTCCATGGAGCCTTCGGTTTTGCCAGCGCCCACGATGGTGTGCAGCTCGTCAATAAAAAGGATGATTTTGCCTTCGCTTTTTTTGATTTCGCTCAGTACGGCCTTGAGGCGCTCCTCAAATTCGCCGCGGAATTTGGCGCCGGCGATCAGCGCGCCCATGTCCAGCGAAAAGACCTTGCGGTCCTTGAGTGAATCGGGAACGTCGCCACGCACGATTCGCTGAGCCAGTCCTTCGGCGATGGCCGTTTTGCCGACGCCGGGCTCGCCGATCAGCACGGGGTTGTTCTTGGTCTTCCTCAGCAGAATGCGGATGACGTTGCGGATTTCGGTATCGCGGCCGATGACTGGGTCCAGCTTCTGCTTGCGCGCCAGCTCGACCAGCTCCTGGCCGTATTTGTTGAGCACGTCGTAGGTATCTTCAGGCTGATCGCTGGTGACGCGCGCATTGCCGCGCACGGCCTGCATTTCGGAGAGAAACTTGTCCTTGGTGATGCCGACGCCATTGAACAGGCGCTTGGTGGCGGCGTTGGCCTTGTCGATCAGGCCCAGGAAGAGGTGCTCGACGGAAACATATTCGTCCTTCATGCGGGAGGCGATCTGCTCAGCCTCGGTCAGCGCCGCGTCGGTGTCGGGGGTGATATAAACCTTGTCAGGCTCCCGGCCGCTTCCGGTGACCTTGGGCAGGCGGGCGATTTCCGTTTCACAGCTTTGAATGAACTGGGCGGGATCAATGCCCATTTTCGTGAGCAGTTGGGCGATCAGGCCGCCTTCCTGATCGCCCAGCGCATAGAGCAGATGAACCTGCTCAATCTGCATATTCTGATACTGTACGGCCACAGACTGAGCGCTGCGGACGGCTTCCATGGATTTTTGAGTCAGTTTCTGGGCATTCATAAAATCACTCCTTAAAAGGGTCTTGCGAAGAAACCAGAGTGTCTCGAAGATCAATGTCTTTGACTTTCTTTGACTATTGACAGTATAAGGGCAGCGGGGCTGGCTGTCAAGAGAAAATTTAAAACTTAACAAAACAACGCCGTCGAGGGGCCGGATCGCCTTTACTGTGGCCGTTTCGTCGCAAAACCATGTATTTTGACAAACGAGAACGTTTGTTTTATTGTTCGAGGCCCTTGGAAGGCCGGTCGGGAGGGGTAAATGGCAAATTTCATCGTTCTTTTTTAACGTACAAGCCGCGAAAATGCGGCAACCGGAGGCGCTTTGCATGCGTCTATGCGGTTGCATTTCACGAAAAGCGATGATATAATAAGGGAAAAAGCGATATGAAGGGTGGATGTGTGATTTATGGGATATGATAAATGGGACGATCGGTTTATGGAAATGGCCTCAGTGATTGCCAGCTGGGCCAGTTGCTATCAGGAGAACCGCAAAATCGGCGCGGTGATTGTGAAGAACAAGCGGATTATGACAACCGGCTACAACGGCGCGCCGGCCGGCGTTAAAACGTGCATGGAGCGCGGCGAGTGTCTCAGGCGCAAGATGGGCATTCCCTCCGGCACGCGTCAGGAAATGTGCTATGCCATTCATGCTGAGCAGAACGCCATCATTCAGGCGGCCAAGCTGGGCGTTTCCATCGACGGCGCGACGCTGTACTGTACGCATCAGCCCTGCGGCGTGTGCGCCAAGATGATCGTCAATTCGGGCATTGTGCGCGTGGTCTATCGCGAGGGCTATCCCGATGATTTCGCCCGCGAGATTCTCAAGGAGGGCGGCGTGTTGCTCGAACGCTACGAAAAGTAAGCGCCGGTTGGCCTGAGTGCGGCCTTTTATAAGCGCCGCTATAAAAATAATCTGAACGACGAGGTTTCACATGGGGAGTATGTCAAGGAAGAAATGGATCGCTGCGCTGTGCGTGCTGCTGGCTGTTGTGCTGGCGGTTGGCGTTTGCCTGTTCAAGGGCGTTTTTTCAAAGGAGCAAAGCGGCAATCAGGTAGCCAACGGCGGCTTTGAAAGCGTTTCGGGCATTTTGCCGGAGGATTGGACGATTGGCCGCTGGTATTGGGACGAGGGCGTCAGCTATCTGTCGCTGTCCGATGACGCCTATGCGGGCGAATGGTCGGTTTGCGTAGAGAACGTCGAGGAAAACGACGCCCGCTTTGAGCAGACGATTGCGGTCAAGCCCGATAGCTGGTATCGCCTCTCGTGCCGGGTGCGCGCCGAGGGCTGCGGCGAAGATTCGGCCGGCGCGGGCATTTCCGTCAAGGATACGTTCATTTCCTCCGAGTATGTCTATGATACGGCCGGCGAATGGGCGGAGCTGACGCTCTACGGCCAGACGGCGGCCGATCAAAAAAGCATTACGGTGATGTGCCGTCTGGGCGGATATGGCGCGCTCAACGTCGGCAAGGCCTGGTTTGATGAGGCGGTTGTCGAGCCGATCAACGCGCTCCCGGCGGGGGAGACGGGCTACAGCCTGGCGCCGCAGATGGGCGTTTCCTCCGGCGAGGAGGACGAGGACACCTCCGGCGGCACAGGCTTTGCGGCGCTGTTGGCGCTTTCGCTTCTGTTTATTGCGGCTTGCGCCGTGACCTATGCGCTGTGCTGCCGCTTTGGACGGCATGACGCTGCGCTGGCTCGGAAAATCTTCTTTGGCGCGCTGGCTGTCGGTTTGGCGGCGCGCGTGGTGCTGGCCGTGTCGGTGCGCGGCTTCGGCGTGGATATGAACTGCTTTGAGGGCTGGGCGGAGCGCATTTTCCGCAACGGCTTTCATTTCTATGACGACTGGTGCGATTATCCGCCCGGCTATATTCTTCTTCTGTGGCCGATTGGCGCGCTGCGGGTGCTTCTGGGCATCGGTTATGACACGCCGCTGCACTGGCTGCTGATTAAGCTCATTCCCATACTCTGCGACGGGCTGATCGCCATGCTGCTGGCCTCGCTTTCCCGCAAAAAGCTGGGCGCAACGGGCGCGGCCTGGCTGGGCGCGGCTTACCTGATCAATCCGGCGGTGATTTTCAATTCGGCCGTCTGGGGTCAGGTGGACTGCGTGCTGGCGCTTCTTTTGCTGCTGGCCGTCTCCTATGCGGTGAAGCGCCGCTGGAAGAGTGCGCTTTCGCTCTTTGCCTGCGCCGTGCTGGCCAAGCCTCAGGCGCTGATGTTTGCGCCGCTGGGGCTGATGATGCTCATTTCGGAGATCGTCTGTGACCGGGAAGGACGGCGCGAGGCCATTCGGAATATGGCGCTGGGACTGGGCTGCGCGCTGGGCATTATGCTGGCCGTGACGTTGCCCTTTGCCCTGGCTCAGGGGCAGGATCCCTTCAGCTGGACGTGGTCGCTGTATGCCGGTACGCTGGGCGAATACAATTATATCACCGTCAATGCCTGCAATTTCTATGTGCTTTTGAATATGAACTGGCGCGCGCTGTCCGAGGCGTGGGCGTGGACGTATCTGGCCTGGGCGGCCTATGCGGCGGCCTTCGCGCTGGCGATCTGGTTCTACGTCAAATCGGGCGATCGAAATACGATTTTCATGCTCTGCGCCATGGTGCTTTCCGTGATCTTTGCCTTTGGCGCGAAGATGCATGAGCGCTATCTTTATCCGGCGATTGCGCTGCTCTTTGCAGCCTATGCGGTGGATCGTGATTTGCGCCTGCTGGGTACGGCATTGGCGCTCTCGGCTTCGATTTTCCTCAACAGCGCGCTGGTGTTGCAGGATCAGTGGCTGATGAACAGCCGCGTGTCCAGCGTGCTGGTGGCGCTGATCAACACGGCGGCTGCGCCGGTTCTGGTCTGGACGGGCTGGGATATCTGTCTGCGCCGCCGATACCTGAGCGTGGACAGGCTGCTGGAGCGCGAGGAAAAGCTGGAGGCGCGCGCGGTGCTTTCCGGGGCAAAAACGCCCATACTGCGTCGCGATAAATATCGCCTGCGCCTGAAAAAGGCCGATTACATCATCATGGCCGTGGTGACGCTGGCCTATGCCGCGATGGCTTTTACCAATCTGGGCAGCATGAAGGCGCCTCAGACGGCCTGGACGAGCAGCGCCTCGGGCGAGAGCGTGACCTTCGAACTGGAAAAGAGCGCCTCCTTCCACATGACCTATTACGGCGGCATCTGCAATTCGACCTTTACCGTGGCTTTTTCTGAGGATGGGGAAAGCTGGACGGAGGAGGCGCTGGCAGAATACGACCAGGGGCAGATTTTCCGCTGGCTGTGGTTTGCGCCGCAGGAGCTGAACGATTCGGGTAAGTTTACCGCGCTGGAGAGCGGTTATCCGCTTAAAACGGCGCGCTATATCCGAATCACTGCGCAGAAGGCGGGTCTTGTGCTGCACGAGGTGGCTTTCCTGGATGAAAGCGGTGAGCCGCTTCCCGTAAAGAGCGTGACGGGCGCGGGGGCGGACGCGGTGCGTGGCATGAGTGCGGCGCTTCTTGCTGATGAGCAGGACACCGTTCCGGCCTATCCGAGTTATTACAACAGCACCTATTTCGATGAAATCTATCACGCGCGCACGGGCTACGAATTTGCCCATGGCATGAACCCCTATGAAACCACCCATCCGCCGCTGGGCAAGGTGCTGATTATGCTGGGCATCGAGCTATTTGGCATGACGCCCTTCGGCTGGCGCTTTATGGGCGCGCTTCTGGGCGTGGTGATGCTGCCGGTGATGTATCTTCTGGTCAAGCAGCTGTTTAAAAAGACCCGCTATGCTGCGCTGGGAATGCTACTGCTGGCCCTGGATGCCATGCACTTTACGCAGACGCGTATTGCCACCATCGATACCTACGGCGTGTTCTTCATTCTGCTGATGTATCTGTTTATGTTCAAGTACTGCCAGATGAACTTCTATGTGGACGGCTTTAAAAAGACGCTCATTCCGCTGGGACTGAGCGGCCTGTTCATGGGGCTGGGCATCGCCAGCAAATGGATCTGTATCTACGCGGGCGCGGGGCTGGCTGTTCTCTTTTTTGCAACGCTGATTCGCCGCTATATCGAGCACCGGCGTGCGCTTCGGGAGGGCGATCAGGGCGCGGAGTATGACCGGGCGCGCCGTCAGTTCTGGCGCTATGCGCTCATCACTTGTCTGTTCTGCGTGGTGATGTTTGTCATCGTGCCGATTCTGATCTACTATTTCTCGTATTACTGGTACATGAAGCCGACCGGTGGGCTGAGCCTTGAGAGGGTGTGGCGCGCGCAGGTGAGCATGTTCAACTACCATAAGGGCCTGACCAACGACACGCATTATTTCCGTTCGCCATGGTACGAATGGCCGCTGATTATTAAGCCCATGTGGTATTATTCAGGTACGGAGTTTATGCCCGAGGGCTATATCTCCTCGATTTCGTGCATGGGCAATCCGGCCGTCTGGTGGACGGGGTTGGCGGCGCTGATCTTTACGATCGGGCAGAGTGTGGCGCATGGCGTGCGTTTGGCGGCGGCCAGGCTGCGCGGGGAAAAGGCCGGGCGAATCAATCGCACGCGGGCGTTTATCCTTGTGGGCTTTGCGGCACAGTATCTGCCCTGGGTGCTGGTGCCTCGCTCGACGTTTATCTATCACTATTTTGCCAGCGTTCCCTTTATCATCCTGGCGACGGTATCGATGCTTAAAACCTTTGAGCGTCATTCTCAGCGTGGGGCGCGCCGAGCCGCCATCGTTTTGCTGGCGCTGGCGCTATTGCTCTTCGCGGCCTTTTATCCGCTGGAATCGGGAACGCCGGTGCTGCGCGCCTACGCTCAGTATCTGCGCTGGTTTAACTGGTATAATTTTTAAATGGGAGCCAAACAGAAGAACGGGCGCGCAAAATAGCGCCGGATCATAACGGAGGGATCGTATGCTTGCGGTTGTGCTGAGCTATGGCTTGAAT
>CAYOTH010000125.1:0-5910 GCA_964406835.1 uncultured Oscillospiraceae bacterium | reverse complement strand
GATGTACTGCGACTTCCTGGGCTGCGCCGGTGACGAGGTCTTCAACCAGATGGCCAAGTGGCAGGCTATGTCCGCCGACATCATCAAGATGCCCGTCGTGCTGCGCGTGTCCGTCGGCTCCAAGTATGGTGCCCAGCACTCTCAGGACTGGACGGCTCTGGTCGCCCACATCCCGGGCCTGAAGGCCGCCTTCCCGACCACCCCCTACGATGCCAAGGGCATGCTGGCCAGCGCTCTGGCCGGTACCGACCCGGTTATCTTCTTCGAATCCCAGCGCATCTACGACGTCGGCGAGCAGTTCCATGAAGGCGGCGTGCCGGCCGAGTACTACGAGATCCCCTTCGGCAAGGCGGATATCAAGCGCGCCGGTAAGGACATCACCATCCTGACCTTCGGCGCCGTCATGTACCGCGCCCTGAAGGCGGCTGATGAGCTGAAGGAAAAGTACGGCATGGAGGCCGAGATCATCGACGCGCGCTCCCTGGTGCCGTTCGACTATGACACCGTACTCGAGTCGGTCAAGAAGACCGGCCGTCTGGTCATCGTGACCGATGCCTGCGAGCGCGGCTCCTTCGCCAGCGAAGTGGCGCGCCAGATCACCGAGATGGCCTTCGACTATCTCGATGCCGCGCCCACCGTGGTTGCCTCCCGCAACTGGATCACCCCGGCGCATGAGCTGGAAGAGTCCTTCTTCCCGCAGCCCAGCTGGATCCTGGACGCCATCGACGCCAAGATCGTCCCGCTCAAGGGCCATGTGCGTACCACCAATCAGGCCGTGAACGAGAAGCTGCGCAACGAGCGCCGCGGCGTGTAAGCAGCCTTACAAAGCTAAATAGCAAGCGCCCCCGGTTCTGCACAAAGCATGCAGTATCGGGGGCGTGCCTTTATCTTCCAAAACATCGCAGTAAGCATCTTTGCATAGAAAAGATCTCCAGCATTTTGCAGCCGGAGATCTCCTGCACAAACCACATATCTCACAGATACACTATATGAATTTTTTGACTCCCGGAATCTTTTTGACAAAATATATCACAATTCCTCCACTGAGACAAGCAACAAGTATCCAAACCATACAGGCCGGGAAGGTTCCAATATAGGGTTCAAGCTTGTCAAAAACCCCAATTGTTTGCATTCTCCAAATCGGATCAAACAAATAAATACCGAATGTCGTGCCGCTTATAGCTTTAACGACAGCAGTAATTCTATCAGTCACAGTGTGATTCTGGAACCACATTTTCGCAGTATAAAAAACAGTAATCGCCAAAATGAAAATCACCATGCCAAAAAGCTCTTGACAATAGCTTTCATCCCATCTGTCATTGATTGTACAGCGATAATGTGTCAAACAACCGCAAACAATAATTCCCATTATACTTGCCAAGATCAGAAGAAGACAATTTTTTCTATTAAACTGCGCACTTTCAAACACATTATCAATACAGTATCCCATCAACGAATAGAATACATAATCTGTGTATATAAAGAACGAGAAATATCCGTTATGGAATGCCGTATCATTCCACAACAGGTAATCGAGTATTCTTAGTCCTTGCATAAGACCATACATCAGAAACAGCCACTTATATTCCTTAATCGTCATAGCTTGTGCTAATTTCCTAAGCAACGGCAGCATGAGAATATACGCCAAATAGGAATATAAATACCAGAATTGTATATCCACCTGTGATGTATACAGAGTTTTGAAAAAGTCTGCCGCAATCATGGTTTTTGATGTGCGCATACAAGCATACCAATATCCAATGGCAGACCCCAGAACCAATACAATAAGATATTTCAAAAAACGATTCAAGAGCAATGCTTTATAAGATTCTTCCTTCCCAAGCAGCAGTGCCCCCGAGCTCATAAAAAACAGTGGAACAGCTATTTTTATAATAATAGCAGCTGCCAAATAAAGCGGATACAGCAACTCTCCGCGCGCAGCCGTAAAATGCACAAATCCTCGATCCCATGTATGCGTAAACAGCACGAGGTATATCGCCACGATTTTCAAAAAATCAATGTACACCTTGTGCTTGCGTGTATCGGCTGCCATTTTGCTATATACACCACTTTCTATCAATAATATTCTTTATTATTGCTGTTTTCAGCTTTTCTGTCAAGCTCATTTTAATAGCATATTTTAGATATGAACTCCAACTATACATATCCTAATCAACACAGTCCAGTCTTTAAACAAAGCTCGATTTCATTGGAAAAAGCGCATATTCGCTTCAAACAGACTTATAAACACGAAATTTCAGGCCTTTTCATCCAAACTCCCACCATTATAAAATCTGTGTTTTGCAACGCGTTTTATCCATAATAATTTCAATTTGAGCCTGCACAGCATCTATTCCCCCTCCCCTCTCCAATACCTCGGCGCGAAAATCACCCCGCCTGCTGCTGTGACCGCCGCCATCAGCCAGAACCCCTGCTGCACGCCGCCCAGAAATTCAGCCAGCAGCCCACCGCCCAGTATGCCGAAAACGCGCGCCACGCCGAAACCCGCCATGGCAATAAGCATCTGTCCGCTGGTTTTCAATTTGTCCGGCAAAACCTGCGCGGCATGCTTGGCCATGCTGACGCTCATGACAATAAACCCACCGCCATGCAGAATTTGACTGAGCATCACGAGGGTAATGCAGCGGCTTGAGGCCAGCAGGAGCCAGCGAATCGTCAGCGCCAAGGCCGAGAGCGTCATCAGCCGCCCTGCACCCAGCCGGTCAAACAGCCTGTCGGCGCAAAGCAAAAACGGGATCTCGCTCATGGCCGAAATGAAATAGCACAGCCCCAGGAGACGACTGCTGCCGCCCTCCAAAGCAGTAAAGTAAATCGAAAAAAAGCAGTAAAAGTAGCCCATGGTCAATTGCAGCAGCATGAGCAGTGTCAAAAGACCCGGCATGTGCTTCACTTTAAGAATCGCCGTGATGGGCAAAGTCTGCTTATCGGCCGACTGATGCCCCTGGGTCGGCGGCAAGAGGCGTAACGCCATCAGCACCGCGCCCAAAAGCACCGCCGTAAGCGGGAGCATCCTTTCCATATGCTCTGCAGGCAGTATCAACCCCCAAATCAAATTGCCCACGCCAAATGAAAGCGTACCGATCAGACGAAGCGGCCCAAAGGGCTGATTCTCACGCGAAAGCGCCTCCAGGACAATGGAATCGCCCATCGGCTGTATCGAGGTATAAAAGGCTGAAAACAGCGCACTCATGGCCAGCAGCCAGAAAAACGAATCCGACAGCGCATACAAAATCACAGTCACTGCCGACGCCGCCACGAGCAGACCAAGCAGGCGATTTCGGCTGGACGACCTGTCTCCGACCATCCCCCACAAAGGCTGCGTGAAAATAGAAACAAACGGCATCAGCGCCAGCAAAACGCTCAAAAAAGCCGCTTTGATGCCGCGCGATTCAAAATACTTGCCCGCATAGCCCTGATAAACACCGTTAGCTGCATAATAAAGCCCCAGAAACCAGCCATATCGCCACGGATAACTCGCCTTGTCCATCCTGCTCCTTTCATATCGCCCCGAGCCTTGGAATAGTCTTGATTGTCAGGGCGCGCTGCTTTTCCCAATGCGCGCCGTCTCAAGGGAGTGATGGTATGAAGCACCTATACCGCCTGTGCGTCTGGGGCGCGCTGCTGGCTGTCGTCGCGCTGCTTCTTTTTCAGCCCGCTTATGATGCCAATCAGCAGCAACAAGCCGCCATACAGTCCCGATATGACGGCTTTTCCGGGGTTCTGCGCCTGTGGGTTCTGCGTGGATGGTCATGCGGCGGCCGCACGCTCACGTCATGGCTAAACGGCCGCATTGCTGCATTCGAGAAGCGACATTCGGGCGTCTATATTCAGCTTGCCGAGGTCAATGAATCGGCTCTGCGCCATTTTGACGACGGAAGTGTCAATCCGCCCGACATGATGCTCTTCCCGCCCGGCACGCTCGAAACCAGCGCATCTCTTCAAAAGCTGCCCTTGCCCGGCAATCTGCGCCGTGGCCTTGAGCGCCTCGGCATTTCCGAGATGGAAACCTACACGCTGCCCGTCGCCATGGGCATTTGTGCGCTGGCCTATAACCGCGCGCTTTTGCAGGCTCTACCTACCGACTGGAGCACACTTGACGAGCGCCCGTCGCAAACGACCCACTGGCTGAACTGGCCGAATGATACCGAGCGGCTGAGCTGGTCCGCTGCGCTGATAACCCTCTTTTCAGGCCTAACGGACAGGGCATTGCCCCAATCCGAAGCACCGGTCGGCGATGGCATCAACCTGGGACTGCCCACACCCGAAATCAGCCCGGCGCCAACCCATCTGCCCGAAGACCCTGTTGAAAATCGTCTTCCGATACTCCTCCCGGACAGTTTTCTCCAATGGCCTTCCGTTTATTCGGAGTTTACAGGCGGACTGATCGCAGCCATGCCCGTGACCCTAGCCGAAATCAGCCGACTTGAACAGCTTTCGCAAAGCGGCAAAGCACCCGATTGGAGCGTTGCCTTGCCGGGCGCGGCCTTCACCGACCAGATTGCGCTGCTCGCCGTCACTGACTGCGAACGGCCCGAACTATCCCTGCGTCAAAGCCTGTGCCGGGAATTTGCCGATTTTCTGCTTGGCGCTGAATCGCAGGCGGCACTGACCAGCGCTCAGGCCCTGACTATCATCGACACGGAGCCGATCTACGATGCCTCTTCCGCGCTGTCCGTTTTGGAAAAATCGCTTTCCGGACAAACGCTGCTCGTTTCTCCCGCCTTTGACAGAACCTGGCGCGACACTGCCTCACGCCTTGCCGATCAGGTCATACGCCAAAGCGTGACGCCGCAGCAGGCTCTTGAAGCACTTTCCCAGCTGCTGGCCTGAATCAAAAACGCGCATAAAAAAAGGGCGGAAGGCGATGCCAACACACCGCGTCTTCCGCCCTTCGGCCTTAAAAGCCATAATCAATCATCGAAATAGTCTCTGTCCACGCTTTGCCACTGACCGGTCCCTTGAGCTGCCAGCATGGTATCAGGAAATCGCCCTGCCCCAGATGCTCTTCAGTATTGCGCTGATACACCACCTCAAGCTCATAAACATCAAAGCATTCCATCTTCTCATCCGTACCACGCGGATAACCGTAATGCCGGGACACGGCGCGCTCGGCAGGGAGCGTGCGCACCGTGTCCATTTCCTCATAAGGCAGGACAGTGGAATAAACATCCAGCAGGCGACCGCTTGCATCCAGCGTCATTTTCACTGCGTCCGTCAGCCAGTGCTCGTCCTCCTGCCTGGAAACAGCCGCAATCACCTGATAGACCTCATCCTGCCAGCCCCATTCTGTCAGCGCAGCCTGCGCATAACCGAACTTGTCCAGCCTATCGCGCGCCGAAGAGAGCAGCTCCTCCTCCGTCAGCTCCGGGGAAGCTTCGCCTTGATCCGAAGCCCAGCAGGCATACCACGTTCTATCCTCGTAAACGCGGAACATGGTCTCGTCGTCCTGATAAATCGATACCGTGTCGCTACCCTGCGGCGTGCCACTGATCCCCGTCAAAGCGGACAGCGCATCGATTTTCTCGCCGGGATCCTCGCGACACAGCCGGTACACCGGCAGCTCCCGGGGTGCTTCAGCCGTTACATGCAGCGTTGCCTCGGCAGGCATGGGCGTATCAATATAAAGATACCCGTATTTTTTCAGCTTTTCTGCGCCCAGCGGCAGCGCCAGAACAATCACTATAGCCGCCAGGACACTCAACGCCCGAATTCGGCCCCGGCGCATTCCGCGGCCGCACAGCCTTTGAAGCGCATAGCCAACTGCCAGCCCCAGCGCATAGGCCAATAGATCATCCGCATCAAACGCCCAATCGGTCAGCCCCTGTATCACCTCCACCAGCAAAAGCGCCGACAGAGCGCCTATTTTCATAATCCTTGAATTGTAATAGG
>CAYOTH010000124.1:0-5911 GCA_964406835.1 uncultured Oscillospiraceae bacterium | reverse complement strand
CCCTCTCTCATGGCTTTGCGGAACATATCGCCGGTGGAAATATGGGCGATGCCGAGTGCCTTGCTCACCAAGGCAGCCTGCGTGCCCTTGCCCGCGCCGGGAGGGCCCAGAAAAATAAGGTTCATAATTCGTTTCCTCCCGACTTCATTATTTCAGGAATCCCTTGTAGTGGCGCATCTCCATCTGAGACTCGAGCTGACGCGTGGTTTCAATAGCCACGCTGACGGCAATCATCAGGGAGCTAGAAGCCAGCGGCAGGCTCAGGCCGACCATCTTATAGAAGAGGGTGGGCAACGTCGCCAGAACCGCCAGGAACAGGGCGCCAAACAGGGTGATTCGACGGCTGATCTTCGCGATGTAATCCGAGGTGGGCTTATCCGGGCGAATGCCGGGGATAGAGCCGCCATTCTGCTTCAAGTTCTTGCTCAGCTCAATCGGATTAAAGGTGATCGAGCTATAAAAGAAGGTGAAGCCGAAGATCAGCAGAGCGAAGATAAGAATGTACCAGCCGCTCTGTCCATAGAACCGCTCCCACCACTTAGCCGCGGCGGAATTGGGCATGAACGAGAAAAAAGTGCTGGGGAACTGCATGATCGCGGAAGCGAAGATCAGCGGCAGGACACCGGACGCATTGAGCTTGAGCGGAATGCGCGAGGTCTGTCCGCCGTACATCTTGTTGCCCACGACACGCTTGGCATACTGGACCGGGATACGGCGCTCGGACAGCTCGACCAGCGTAACGCCGACGATCATGACCAGGCTGATGACCAGCACCACCAGGGCCGCCCACACGGACACGTTGCCAACAATCATGTTTTTAGTATAGCTGACAATCTGGTTAGAAAGCTGAGCAATGATGCCAGCGAAGATCAGCAGCGAAATGCCGTTGCCCACGCCCTTATCGTTGATACGCTCGCCAATCCACATCGCCAGGGCGGTACCACCCGCCAGGCACAGGCCAATGGTAACATAATTGTACCAGGCCGTGGTGGCGGCGGCGCCCAGTCCGATGGACAGAGCAACCGCCTGAATGAATCCCAGACCAATCGTGACATAACGGGTAATCTGCGCTATCTTCTTGCGGCCCTCTTCGCCGTCCTTCTGGAGTTCCTCCAGCTTCGGGATGGCAACACAGAGCAGCTGCATGATAATCGACGCATTGATGTAAGGGGTAATACCCATTGCCATGATGGTGAATTGCTCCAGGTTGGAACCGGTCATGGTGTTCATGAAATCCAGCAGGCTGATGCCCTGAACAGCCTGAGCGACAACCTCAACGTTGACGCCCGGGGTCGGAACAAAGCACAGCAGGCGATAAATCAAAAGCATGAACAGGGTATAAAGGATCTTCTTACGAAGATCGGCAATCTTCCATGCGTTGCGCAGCGTTTCCCACATGTCAGATCACCTCGGCCTTTCCTCCGGCCGCCTCGATCTTCTCCTTGGCGGTAGCCGTAAACTTCGCCGCCTGGACGGTCAGCTTCTTGGTCAGCTCACCATTGCCCATGATCTTAATGCCATCGTCAATCTTCTTGATGATGCCATACTCGATCAGTTCGACGGGCGTCACCGTCATGCCGTCCTCGAACACCTCGAGGCGATCAACATTGATGGCAACGTAGTTGATACGGAAGGGATTGTAGAAGCCGCGCTTGGGCAGACGGCGAATCAGAGGCATCTGACCGCCTTCAAATCCAGGACCCTTGCCGCCGCCCGAACGGGCCTTGGCACCCTTGTGACCTTTACCGGAAGTCTTGCCCAGACCGGAGCCAACGCCGCGCCCAAGGCGCTTCGGCGCCGTGGTCGATCCGAAAGCCGGCTTAAGTTCGTGCAGTTTCATGATTCGACCCTCCTTAGTCTTCGATCTCCTCGACCTTCACCATGTGCTTCACCTTGAAGATCATGCCGCGCATCGCGGGGTTGTCCTGCTTGATGACCGTCTGGCCGATCTTGTGCAGGCCCAGCGCCTTAATCGTGGCAATCTGATCTTTCAGGCAGGCGATGGTGGACTTCGTCTGTGTGATTTTCAGTTTCATACTTGTGCCCTCCTTAACCCAGCAGCTCTTCGACCGTCTTGCCGCGAAGCTTGGCGATCTCCTCCGCAGAGCGGAGCTGCTTGAGGCCTTCCATCGTGGCCTTGACCATATTGATCGGGTTGTTGGAGCCGATCGACTTGGTGCGGATGTTGCGGATACCCGCAGCCTCCAGAACCTGACGGACAGGGCCGCCGGCGATCAGGCCGGTACCTTCCGGAGCGGGCATCAGCAGCACCTTGCCAGTGCCGAACACGCCGATGACCTCGTGCGGAATGGTGGAGTCCTTCAGGGCCACCTTGATCATATTCTTCTTGGCGTCCTCGTTGCCCTTGCGAATCGCTTCGGGAATTTCGGTCGCCTTACCCATACCGCAGCCAATGCGGCCATTCTCGTCGCCAACCACCATCAGAGCGCTGAAGCGCATATTGCGGCCGCCCTTGACGGTCTTGCTGACACGGTTTACTGCGACAAGCTTTTCTTTGAATTCGCTAACCTGCTCGTTGCGCTGCATGCGTGCATTCCTCCTGATTTAGAAGTCCAGACCGCCCTCGCGAGCGCCAGCGGCCAGTTCGGCCACACGGCCGGTGTAGATGTAGCCGCCGCGATCGAAAACGACCGTCTTGATGCCAGCGGCCTGAGCGCGATCGGCGATGGTCTTGCCGACCAGCTTCGCCGCGCCCTTCTTGTCCATCTCGCCAATCTGAGACGCGAGATCCTTCTCCATGGTCGACGCCGCAACCAGGGTCATGCCCTTCACGTCATCGATGATCTGCGCATAGATATGGGCGTTGCTTCTGTAAACGCAGAGCCGGGGACGCTCGGTCGTGCCGCTGATCTTCTTGCGGACGCGCGCATGTCGGATGACTCTGATCTCATTGCGATCCTGCTTTTTGAACATGAGCGTTCACTCCCTTACTTATTTCTTACCGGCTTTGCCTTCCTTATGACGGACGTACTCGCCCGTATAACGAATGCCCTTGCCATGGTACGGTTCCGGCTTGCGGATGCTGCGGATATCCGCGGCGATCGCGCCAACCTGCTGCTTGTCGATACCGTTCACGATGATCTCCGTGGCGCTGGGCGTCTCGAACTTGATGTTCGCGGGCGCATCGACATTCACAGGATGAGAGAAACCGATATTGATGACCAGCTTGGACGGGCTCTCGGCCTGGGCGCGATAGCCAACGCCAACCAGCTCCAGCTTCTTGGAGAAGCCGGTGGTCACGCCGGTGATCATGTTATTAATCAGCGAACGATACAGGCCGTGCAGAGCGCGGTGCTGCTTGTCGTCGCTCGGGCGGGTAACGGTGATGACGTTGCCCTCCAGATTGACGCTGATATCCTTGTTCACCTTCTGAGAAAGCTCACCCTTGGGGCCTTTGACAATCACGGTGTTGTCGTCCGTAATCGTAACGGTAACCCCGGCGGGCACAGCGATCGGAAGTCTTCCGATTCGAGACATTTTATTGCACCTCCGTTATTACCAGATGTAGGCCAGCACTTCGCCGCCCACACCGGCCTTGCGGGCTTCCTTGTCGGTCATGACGCCCTTGGACGTGGAGACAATCGCGATGCCCAAGCCGCCCAGAACCTTGGGCAGCTCATCGGTTCTGGCGTAAACGCGCAGACCGGGCGTAGAAATGCGCTTCAGACCGTTGATAACAGACTGCTTGTTTTCAACATACTTGAGCACAATCTTGATCTGTCCCTGCACACCATCGTCAATATAGTCAACAGACTTGATGTAACCTTCCTCCAGCAGAATCTTGGCAATCGCCTTCTTCATGTTGGAAGCGGGAAGGGTCACGGTATCATGTCTGGCAATAAGGGCATTGCGGATGCGGGTCAGCATATCCGCGATGGGATCATTCATCAGCATTGTGTAACCTCCTTCCGAAATAGCCCAGCTTACCAGCTTGCCTTTCTCACACCCGGAATCTCGCCCTTGTAGGCCAGTTCACGGAAACAAATTCTGCACACGCCGTACTTGCGAAGCACCGAATGCGGACGGCCGCAGATGCGGCAGCGCGTGTAAGCACGGGTCGAGAACTTGGGCTCTCTCGCCTGCTTAATCTTCATGCTAGTCTTTGCCACGCGAATTATCCTCCTTCAATCAAGCCTGCTCAAACGGCATACCCAGCAGGCGCAGCAGTTCCTTCGCTTCCTCGTCGGTCTTGGCGGTGGTCACGAAGATCATTTCCAAGCCGCGAATCTTCTCAACCTTATCGTATTCGATTTCAGGGAAGATCAGCTGCTCACGAACGCCCAGAGAGTAGTTGCCGCGGCCGTCGAAGGCCTTGGCGCTCACGCCGCGGAAATCGCGCACGCGGGGCAGAGCGATGCTCATCAGCTTGTCGGCGAACTCATACATGCGGGCATTGCGCAACGTCACCTTGGCGCCGACATTCATGCCCTCACGAACCTTGAAGTTCGCGATGGACTTCTTCGCCTTGGTCACGAGCGGCTTCTGGCCGGAGATCGTGGCGAGCTCGGCAACGGCCACTTCCATAGACTTGGCGTTATCCTTGCAATCGCCCAGACCAACGTTGAGCACGATCTTCTCAAGACGCGGAATTTCGTTGACGTTCTTGTACTGGAACTTCTGCTGAAGCGCCGGAACGACTTCGCTCGCATACTTATCTTTCAGTCTGGCCACTTAAATGAACCTCCCTCTCGATCAATTGTCGATGGTCGCGCCGCACTTCTTGCAGGAGCGAACCTTCTGAGGCTTCTGGCCTTCTGCTTCGACAAACTTGTGGGCAACGCGGGTGGCCTTCTTGCAGGCCGGGCAAACCAGCATAACCTTGCAGGCGGGGATGGCGGCTTCTTTTTCAACGATGCCGCCCGGCAGGCCCTGTCCACGCGGCTTCTGGTGCTTCTTCACCATCGCGACGCCTTCAACAATGATCTTGCCTTCGGCCGGGAAAGCTTTCTGAATCTTGCCTTCCTTGCCCTTATCCTTACCGGAGATCACGACGACGGTATCACCGGTCTTAACGTTCAGTTTCGGTGCTGCCAATTTGTACACCTCCAATTACAGCACTTCGGGCGCCAGCGAAACGATTTTCATGAAATCCTTTTCGCGGAGCTCGCGTGCAACCGGCCCAAAGATACGGGTGCCTCTGGGCTGCTTGGCGTCGTTGATGATAACGGCCGCATTGTCGTCAAAACGGATGTAGGATCCGTCGGGACGGCGATACTGCTTAACAGTACGCACGATAACGGCCTTGACGACGTCGCCCTTCTTAACGGCGCCGCCGGGCGTTGCGGACTTGACAGAAGCGACAATAATGTCGCCGACGCCGCCGCAGCGGCGGAAAGAGCCGCCCAGCACGCGGAAGCACATGATTTCCTTCGCGCCGGAGTTGTCGGCAACCTTCAAACGAGTTTGCGGTTGAATCATTGTGGATTTCCTCCTTGCTTACGGCCCAATTACTTCGCCTTTTCGACGATATCAACCAGGCGCCAGCGCTTGTCCTTCGACAGCGGACGAGTTTCCATGATGCGCACGGTATCGCCGATGCCGGCAATGTTCTGCTCATCGTGAGCCTTGAACTTCTCGGTGCGATTCATGATTTTGCCATAAAGCGGATGCTTGACGCGGTTGCGGATCTCAACGGTGATGGTCTTGTCCATCTTATCGGAGACAACGACGCCAATTCGGGTTTTACGAAGTCCTCTTTCAGACATAGATCAGGCAGCCTCCTTTCGCTTCGATCACGCCTGCGTCTCATTCTGACGCTGACGCATGATGGTCTTGACGCGGGCGATATCACGCTTGCACGCGCTGATCGCAGCCGTGTTCTGCAGCTGACCGGTCGCCAGCTGGAAGCGCAGGTTGAACAGCTCGCTCTTCTTCTTGTTCAGATCGGTGT
>CAYOTH010000123.1:0-5964 GCA_964406835.1 uncultured Oscillospiraceae bacterium | reverse complement strand
AATGAGAGATATGTTCGGCCTGTCGCCCGAGGTGGCGCTGGCCATTGAGGACATGGGCTACGAGACGCCTACGCCCATTCAGAAGGAGGCCATTCCGCCCATGCTGGCGGGGCACGATATTATCGGCCAGGCGCAGACCGGTACCGGCAAGACCGCGGCCTTCGGTATACCGCTGATCGAGAAGATTGACCCTTCGGTGCGCCGTGTTCAGGCGCTGGTGCTCTGCCCGACGCGCGAGCTGGCCATTCAGACGGCTGGCGAGCTGATAAAAATCGCCCGTCATCGCGCGGGAGTGAATGTTGTGCCGGTCTATGGCGGGCAGCCGATTGAGCGGCAGCTGCGTGCGCTGCAAAACGGCGCGCAGGTGGTAGTCGGAACCCCCGGCCGCGTGATGGATCACATGAAGCGCGGAACGCTGAATTTCGATACGCTCAATCTGGCCGTGCTGGATGAAGCAGACGAAATGCTCGATATGGGCTTCCGCGACGACATCGAAACCATCCTTACAGCGACGCCCGAATCCCGCCAGACGGCGCTCTTCTCGGCGACGATGCCCCGCCCGATCATGGCGCTGGCCAAGAGTTATCTTCAGGATCCGGTGCAGGTCAAGATTGAAAAGCGCGAGCTGACGGTCGAGAAGATCGAGCAGTGCTACATCAGCGTGCGCTCCTTCCACAAAAATGAGCTGCTGAGCCGTCTTCTGACGCTGGAAAACATCAAGCTGGCGCTGGTATTCTGCAACACCAAGCAGGGCGTTGAGAGCGTTGTGACCGAGCTTCAGCACCGCGGTTTTTCGGCGGCCGGTCTGCATGGCGACATGCGCCAGATTGAGCGCGACGCCATCATGGCGCGCTATCGCAACGGGCTGATTAACGTGCTTGTGGCCACCGACGTGGCGGCGCGCGGCTTGGACATCGACAACATCGAGGCTGTTTTCAACTACGATATTCCGATGGACGTCGATTACTACGTTCATCGCATTGGCCGAACGGGCCGCGCGGGCAAGGATGGCCGCGCCTATACCTTTGTCGTGGGCCGCGAGGTTGCCCGGATGTGGGATTACCGCCGCATTACGGGCGCGAAAATCCTCAGCCGGAAGGCCCCCGGCGCCGAAGAGGTGCAGAAGGCGCTCTGCGGTCGCGTGATGGAGGAAATCACGCAGCATACGCAGGAGGCGCATTCCGAGGAAACGCTGGCCCTGGCGCACACCCTTCTGGAGAGCGCCGAGGCCGAGCAAGCCGTTGCTGCGATGCTGGATCTTCTGATTAAGCAGGCCGGCGCGCGCACGGATGTGAGCATTGATCTGAACCCGCCCGAGCCTGTGCGTCCGCCCCGTCCGGCGGCTCCGGCTGCTCCTGTGCGCCGCGGCCCCTACGGCAAGCCCGTGCCGCGCGAAATGCTCGAGGCTATGCACCGCGAGAATCGCCCGGAGCGCCGCGAAGGCCGTCCGGAGCGTCGCTTTGATAAGAACGAGCGTCGAAGCGGCGAAGCTGGTGGACGCGAGCGCCGCTATGGCCGTCCCGCGCCCAAGGGCAGCGTGTATTCTGGTCACTCGCCTCGTCCTGAAAATGCCCGCGAGCATGGCAGCAAGGGTCGCTATGGCGATAAAAAGCGCGATCGTTCGGGCGTTTAATTCGCTTGGTTTTATTGAAAAGAGCACCTCATCCGTTTTCCTTCGGGAATTCGGACGGGGTGCTCTTTAGTTAGCCTTCGCCTTGAAGAAGCCAGTGATCGAGGAAAGCCATTTGTTCCGGCGTGTGGAACCAGTGCTCGCCGTTTTCGAGAACCGTCAAGTCGGCCTGGTGCGTTCGGGCAAAGGCGGAAATGGCGTCCGGGGCGGTCAGGTTGTCTGCACTGCCATACAGAATGCTTGTCGGCGTGTGCCAGTCAAGCGGATGACGGCGGACGTAGCACAGATAATCCCAGGACAGCGTTTCGCCAAAGTCGGTGGGCAGGGTTTGGGCGGCGCGCAAGTCGCTTTCAGTGACATGAGCCCAGCGCATCATGTCTTGAATCAGCCGTTCCATATCGACGATGGGCGAAATGAAATAGGCCTTTTCCAGCTTGGCCTGCGCCGGCGCGTTCATGGCAAAGTAAGCGCCGATGCTGTTGGCGATCAGCAATGCGGGGCGGCCCTTTGTCAGAGCGTCGAAGGCAGCGGGAAATTCCGCGGCGGCTTCCCAGGGCATTGCGGCGCTGTATTCAAGGCCCCATACCTCGCGCGTGGGAAACAGCGCCTGATAGTGAAGCGCTTCATCGGCGCAGCCGCCTTTTCCGTGAATGTAAACGATGGGGGGCGGGGCAAACCGAAAACCTGCCAATAAGGCAAGGCTTGAATGAGCGAAGCAGCTGTCTATGGCTCATGGGCAGGCTGACTATGCTATTTGAGCAGTGCATAGGGCGCGCTTCGGCTCGTTACCATTTTTGTGGCCCGAGTCAAGATGCAGTCCTTGGTCATAAGTGCCTGTTTCGCTTGGGGCAAGCCGAAAAACTTCCGTTTATCCTTCGGTTTCCGGCGGGCGGGCCGGGGTGAGGGGAAACTCGCCGAACGACTGCGCCCTGAGCAGTATCATCATGGCGGTGAAATCCTGACTGAGTATGGTGGAAATCTGCTCCAGAGAGAAATTGCACATGCCGGTGGCACACAGCGTGCTGATGCCGAAGGTGTGGATCCATACATGCTCGAACAGCGTGCGGGCTTGCTCTGCGCTGAGCGCGTAGTCCCTTTGAATGGCGGTCAGGCTTTGCTGTGCCAGATCCCCCAGGCGGCTATAGATATCCTCAAAGGACTGAACGCTGTGCTCGCCGGACATAAAGCAAAGCTGGTACAGGCGCGGCTCCTCCTTGGCAAAGAGGATCATTTGCAGGCCAATCTGCTTAAAGACGGGGCTGTCGGGTAGCGTTTTGCGGGAATACTCCTCGAAGCGGCGCATGGCGGCGGTGCGGACGGCCAGCTGAACCTCCTGCATGGAGGAAAAAACGTAAAAATCGGGCTGGTGGAGGTTCCCAGCGCCGCGCCCAGCTCCTTGGCTGTCAGCGCCTGCGGGCCTTTTTGCGCGACGATCTCCAGCGCTGCGGCGACGATTTGTTCTCGGGTGTATTTGGCTTTGGGTGGCATGATGATGCTCCTTTACAGAGTATTGAATTGAAATGTGCGTTATGTAATGTGGAATTTATTATGTGCGTTTTTGACGGCCTGTCAAGTACAGAAGGTGCTTGATAGGCCGAAATGCCAAAAGTTTACATGTGATGGGGGTATTTTTTGAGGCCGTCCTTTAAAGAAAAGCGGGGTGATCCGGTTTAGAGGATTATTGAAGGCGCCTCTATTGCTTGAGGACGCTTTGAGACGATGATCTGAAGCTGCCGTTTGGCCAACAAAAAAGGGCCTTTCGGGAGAAAACTTCCGCGAAAGGCCCGGCTGAGGGGATAATCAGGTGTTTTTGATGATGATCTGCTCGATGATGTCGGCGGCATGCTCGCACAAATCGCAGCAGTTTTCAAGGCTTTCGTAGACGGCGCGGCTGCCCAGCAGAATGCGGCTGTCGCTGCATTCGGAGAAGAGCCTGTACACGGCGTCGATGTAGATTTCGTCGGCATCCGATTCGATGTCGTTGACCTTGATGAGCAGCTTGTGCAGCTCTTCCGGCTTTTTGAAGTTCTTCAGCTCGCAGGCGGCCGAATGAAGCGCGCTGACGCAGCGATTGACGATGCGGGACAGCTCGGGCGCTTTGGAGGGAATCACGTCGATGTGATACATGTAGAACTCCAGGATAACCTCGTCCAGCGCGTCAGTGATGTCGTCGATGATCTGCACCAGACGGAGGATGTCCTCCTGATCGATGGGCGTAATGAATTCTGTGGAGAGCCTGGTGAGGATGTCGTGATGAATTTTGTCGGCTTCATGCTCCAGATCATGCATCTGACTGCGGTAGGCGCTGATGTTGTCGGCGCTGAACTTGCACAGAATTTCTTCCAGCAGATTGGAAGCGGAAACGCAGTAGGCGGTCTGCTGCTCGATGAGCTTGAAATAATCGTTGTTTTTCTTAGCCATGATGATCTCTCCTTACGCAAATATCATTAAAAAGAGCTTAGCCATTGCATAGCCTAGCAGGCCGCAACCGGGGAAGGTGAAGACCCAGGTCAGCACCAGCTCCTTGACCACGCTCCAGTTGATGTTCTTTATCCGCCGCGCCGCGCCCACGCCCATGATGGCGGTGGTCTTGGTGTGGGTGGTGCTCACGGGAATGCCGGTCAGCGAAGAAAGCAGCAGGCACAGCGTGGCGGCCAGGTCGGCCGAAAAGCCCTGATAAGGCTTGAGCTTAACCATGTCCATGCCGACCGATTTGATGATCCGGTAGCCGCCGATCGACGTCCCCAGTCCCATGACGGCCGAGCAGAGCGCCATCAGCCACAGCGGCACGACAAAGGTCGAGGCGGAGGACTGTCCGTTGGCAAAGGCAGCACCCAGGAGGAAAATTGCCATGAATTTCTGGCCGTCCTGCGCGCCGTGCATGAAGGCCATGGAAGCGCCGCTGGCAATCTGCGCGCCGGAAAAGAAGCGCTCCGTTTTGAGGCGGTTCCGGTTTCGGAACAGGCGAACCGTCAGCCGGGAAATGACAAAGCCCATGCCAAAGCCCAGCACCGTGGAGAGCAGTATGCCGTAGATGACCTTGATCCATTCAGCGCCGTTGATGCCGGAAAAGCTGTTTTGAATGGCCACTGCCGTGCCGGAAAGGCCGGCGATTAGCGCGTGGCTTTCACTGGTCGGGATTCCGAAATACCAGGCGGCCGTGGCCCAGATGACGATGGCGGCCATGGCGGCGCACAGGGCGATCAGCGAAAGACGCGCGTCTCCGCCGAAGTCAACCATGTTGTAGATGGTCATGGCCACGGACGCGTTGATGGATGTCATGACCAGCACGCCGAGGAAATTGAACACCGCCGCCATGATGATGGCCTTGCGCACGCCGATGGCCCGGGTGGAGACGCAGGTGGCGATGGCGTTAGGCGCATCCGTCCAGCCATTGACCAGTATGACGCCCAGCGTCAGCAGGGTAGAGACCAGCAACATGGGATTTTGCATTGTTTGGCCTATAAATTCCAGCATAGCCCATTCTCCGTTTCTCGTTTTTTCTTGTGCTTGCAGGGGGATTCTCTTATCCGTTAAAATCCCGCCGAAGTCACTTGGAAGAGGACGCGGCGGGATTTTTTAGGACGCGGCGAGTTACTTTGCGGCCTTGCGCTGGAAGAACTTCACCAGCTCGACCACCGGCACAACCACGATGGCCAGTGCCATGGCGACGGCGTATTCCGTCAGGCCAATGGGCGTGAAGCCAAAGGCTTTGGCCAGGAAGGGAATCTCGAGCACGGCGGTCGTCAGAAGGAGCGAGCCGAGCATGGCCAGCCAGAGAATCTTGTTGTGGCTCTTCAGGCTAAAAATCGACTTGCGCTGCGAGCGCAGGTTGAAGGAGTGGAAGATTTCGCACATGCTCATGGTCAGGAAGGCCATGGTCATGCCGTGATCGGAAATACCCACGGGCATGGCGAAGCGGCCCGCCTCAAACGAATTGCCGATGATATAGGAGAGTATGGTCAGTGCCGTAACCAGAATGCCCTGATAGGCAATGTCCGCAAACAGGCCGCCGGCGAAGATGCCCTCGGTGGATTTGCGCGGCGGGCGGTTCATGGTATCCGGCTCAGCGTCCTCCATGCCCAGGGCGAGCGCGGGGAAGCAGTCGGTGACCAGGTTGATGAAGAGCAGATGCACGGGGGTGAGCAGGGTAAAGCCCAGCAGCGTGGCGCTGAACACGCCCAGAACCTCGCTCATGTTGGAGGCCAGCAGGAACTGAATGGCCTTGCGGATGTTGTCGTAGATGCGGCGGCCTTCGCCGACGGCGTTCACGATGGTGGCGAAGTTGTCGTCGGCAAGCACCATGTCAGCGACGTTCTTGGTCACGTCGGTGC
>CAYOTH010000122.1:0-5973 GCA_964406835.1 uncultured Oscillospiraceae bacterium | reverse complement strand
GCCACACGCTGGAGCTGACGCTCTTCGCCAGCCGCGTCAACAGCTTCGGCGCGCTGCACAACTGCGATGATTCGCTGAGCTGGTACGGCCCCGGAGCCTGGGAGAGCAAGGACCGCGAATTCAGCTATGAATACCGCCTGCGCCCGATCGGCCTGCTGACGGCTCCCCGCCTATTCCGCTAAAACGAATACAGAGGAGACAATCCCATGTCAATGCGAAAGAAAAAGAGCGGGCGACGGATGCGCAAGGCTCGCAACGCGCTGTTTGAACTGCTGCTGCTGGCCGCGCTGGTACTGGGTGTGTGGATTCTGGTGCTGGATGTCGATTCGCCGCTGGATGCTTATCTCTCCGGCCGCCTCAATCAGACCGACACGCTCGGTGTCACCGCAACACCGGTACCCGACACCGAAGAACAGCTGACGGAGCCTGCCGCCGAGACCCAATCCCCCGTCACGGAGGCACCTTCCAATACGCCTGAACCGACGGCCACGGCCACGCCGGAGCTGACCGCCACGCCGGAGCCCACGGCCACACCCACGCCGGAACCGACGGCGACTCCCGAGCCCACGCCCGTACCCGAGCCGGTCGATCTGGAGTTGCCCTACTACATCGAAGTTGACCGCGGAATGCAGATTGTGCGCGTCTATACCGTCGGCGAAGACGGCTACTATTCGCTGCTCGTGCGCGAAATGATCTGCTCGACCGACAGCTTCGAGCGCAAGCCGCCCAACGGCACCTATGTCATGAACGGCGAAAAGATCCGCTGGATGATGTCGCTTTTCGACACCTACGCGCAGTATGCCACCCGCATCACCGGCCATATTCTCTTTCATTCCGTTCCCTACACCAAGATGTACGCCAGCACGCTGAATGAGCAGAACTACAATGAGCTGGGAACCAACGCTTCGGCAGGCTGTGTGCGTCTGCTGTGTGTGGATGCCAAGTGGATCTACGACAACGTCCCGGCCGGAACGGTTGTGCGCTATGTCTCCAACCCGCGCGACGAGGAAAAGCTTAAGGAGCTGGCCCCGCCCGCACTGGGCAGCGGCGATTGGGATCCCACCGACAACCGGGAGGACAACCCCGATTATGACCCCGCCTACGAGCAGAGCAAGCCGCTGGTAACGCCCGCGCTGGGCGTCACCCCCGCGCCGACCGAGCCCTGGACGCCGGATACCTACCAGTAAATCAGAGGTGCAAAAAAGATGGATCTGAAAATCGAAATGGTTGAACGCGGCCCCATCGCCATCATCGGCCGCGAGGGCTATGGCGATGCCGCCAAGGGCGGACAGTGGGTTCCGCCGCTGTGGCGCGACATGCAGTTGCACATGAGCGAAATCGCGCCGCTGGTCAAGCATGACGACAATGGCAAGCCCTCGGGCATCTGGGGCGCCATGAGCGACGCGGGACGCCGCTTCTTCCCCTGGGAGAGCGACGGGCTGTATCTGGCCGGCGTGGAGGTGGATCTGGATGCCGCCGCCCCGTCGGGCTGGAGCAAATGGGTGTTGCCCGCCTTCCGCTATCTGACGGTGGAATGCACGCCTCAGACCTATGGACCGGCACTCCAGCAGACCATACTGCACGAGCTGCCTGACCGGGGCCTGGAGCTGGCTGCCGCCGTTCAGGAGTTCTATCCAGGCGATAAAATGCTGCTCTACGTTCCGGTGCAAAAACTGTAAGAAATCGACAAAAAGCTTGCAGACGCAACGTTTTTACTTGCGTCCGCAAGCTTTTTTGTGTACAATAAGGACAGAGCCTTCTTAAAAATCGGCCACAGACAGGAGGAACGATTTACATGGCCGGGAAATACCACATTATGAAAAACAGTTCGGCGCTCTACCGACTGGGGCAAATGTACTTCAACGAACAGCTCGAGCCCTATCACCTGGGGGCCGGGCAGCAGTTCTTCTTGAGCCGCATTACCGCCATGCCGGGCATCAGCATGGCCGAGCTGGCACAGCTTGGCTGCTTTGACAACGCCACAGTAACGCGCGCCGTGCGCCGCCTGGCGGACGAAGGCTATATCCGCCTTGAAGCCAGCACCGCCGATAAGCGCGTCAAGCTGCTGTATCTAACCCCCAAGGGCGAAGGGCTGATCGAGCCGCTGGCTCAAATGCGCAACGAATGGTTTGAAGCCGTCACGCAGGGCTTCAGCGACGAAGAAAAGGCCCTCTCCGGCGCGCTGCTGGGACGCATGGCCGACAATGCGCGCTCTTACCTTCAGGCGCGCCCCCACAAAACAACCGCTGACCTTGAAGACAGAGAGGAGTGATGCACATGCGGCGTATACTGGGTTTTCTCAAGCCCTTTGTCGGGCGCATGACCGCCGGCTTCGGCATCAAATTTCTAGGCACAATCGGCGAATTGTGGCTGCCCTGGATCCTGTCCTATATGATTGAGCACGTCGTGCCGCAGCGTCAAATGCGCCTGATCGTCTTCTGGGGCGCACTGATGGGCCTCTGCTCGCTGACCTGCATCATTGGCAACGTCATGGCCAACCGCATGGCCTCGGCCGTGGCCCGAGACGTAACGCGCAGCGTGCGCCACACGCTCTATACGCGCATCGCGCACCTGAGCTGTGCGCAGATCGATTCAATCGGCGTGCCGTCGCTGGTCTCACGCCTGACCACCGATACCTACAATGTTCATCAGATGGTCGGCATGGTGCAGCGGCTGGGCGTGCGCGCGCCCATACTGCTCATCGGCGGCCTGTTTATGACGCTGACGCTGGACGTGCCCTCCACGCTTGTGCTGCTCACCGTCGTGCCGCTCATCGGCGTTTCGGTGACGTTCGTCTCCATGAAGGGCATTCCGCTCTTCTGGCGGCTTCAGAGCAGCGTGGACGCCCTGGTGCGTATTGTGCGTGAAAACATCACCGGCGCACGCGTCATCAAAGCGCTCTCGCGCAGCGATTACGAAATTTCCCGCTTCAAAAAGCAGAACGAAACGGTTTCCCGCCATGAGCTGACCTCCAGCATGGTTATGGGTCTGGGACAGCCGATCATGAACATCCTGCTCAATTTGGGCATGGTGGCCGTCATCGTACTGGGCGCCTATCGCGTTCAGGATGGCGCTATGAGCCCGGCGGTCATCGTGGCTTTCCTGAGCTACTTTACCATCATCGCCAACGCCATGATGGGCCTGACGCGCCTGTTTGTCATGTTTTCACGCGCCAACGCCTCGGCCGGGCGCATTACCGAAATTCTCGACATGCCCGAAGACTTGACGCGCTCTGAGCAGCCGCAGGGCGATTCAAGCTATCACATTGAATTTGAGAACGTGACCTTCTCCTACAACAAGCGCAAGCCAGCCGTCCAAAACATCTCCTTCAAGCTGCGGCGCGGCGAATCGCTGGGCCTGATCGGCGCGACCGGCTCCGGCAAGAGCACCCTTGTCAATCTGCTGATGCGCTTTTACGATGTCGATTCCGGGCGCGTGCTGATTAACGGGCGAGACGTCCGCACGATCGACGAGGCCGAGCTGCACTGCATGTTTGGCGTCACCTTTCAAAGCGACGCCGTCTTTTCGGCCAGCGCTCGCGAGAACATCACGCTGGGGCGCGAGCTTTCCGATGAAGCGATTGACACAGCCCTCAAAAACGCTCAAGCCGGCTTTGTACACGAGCTGGAACACGGCCTGGACGAGCACATCAACGCCCGAGGCTCCAACCTCTCCGGCGGCCAGAAGCAGCGTCTGCTCATCGCCCGCGCGCTGGCCGGACAGCCCGATATTCTGGTGCTGGACGACAGCTCCAGCGCGCTGGACTACCGCACGGACGCCAATCTGAGAGCGGCCATTGGCGCGAACTATCAGGACGTCACCAGCGTACTGGTCTCCTCGCGCGTCAGCTCGCTGGCCCATTGCACGCAGATCATCATGCTGGACGAGGGCCGAATCATCGGCTCCGGCACGCATGAAGAGCTGCTTAAAAACTGTCCTGCCTATGCCGATATTGCGCGCACACAGATGGGAGGCGAAGCACATGCCTAAGGGATTCAGCCCTGCCGGGCCCAACACCCACGTCGCTGCGGAAGGCGGCACGCGGGACACGAAATACATCCTTCGCAAATTGGGGCATTATCTGCTCAAGTACCGGCTCTGGCTGGCCGCCGCACTGGTTTTGTCCTTCACCTCGAACGTGCTGGCGCTGATCGGTCCAAGCCTTTCCGGCAGCGCCATTGATGCCATCGTCGGCCCGGGCGTGGTGCAGTTTCAGCGGGTATTCTTTTATGCGGCGCTGATGATCGCCTTCTATCTGGTGTCCTCCGCACTCTCCTATGGCATTTCCGTGCTGATGATGCACATTTCCCAGAAGATCGTCGTGCAGATGCGCCAGGACGCCTTTGAGAGCGTTTCCCGCCTTCCTGTGGCCTACACCGACTCGCACGCCATCGGCGATATTCTCAGCAAGCTGAGCTACGACATCGACACGGTCAACACCTCGCTGTCGCACGACGTGGTGCAGATCATCTCCTCGTTGGTAACGGTCATCGGCTCGCTGCTGATGATGCTGCGCCTTTCGCCGCTTTTGCTGCTGGTTTTCGTCGTGACGGTGCCACTGTCGATCTTCCTGACGAAATACATCACCTCGCGCACGCGGCCGCTATTCCGCAAAAGATCGCGCGCGCTGGGCGAGCTGAACGGCTTTGTCGAGGAGATGGTCTCCGGCCTGAAGACGACCAAGGCCTATCATCAGGAAGAAACGATGATCGCCCGCTTTGACGCCAAAAACGAAGAGGCCGTCTCCGCCTATTACAACGCCGATTACTACGGCAGCGTCACCGGCCCCACGGTCAATTTCATCAACAATCTTTCGCTGTCGCTGGTCAGCATGTTCGGCGCGATTCTCTTCCTCTACGGGCGCATGTCGCTGGGGCAGATTTCCTCCTTCGTGCTCTACTCGCGCAAATTCTCCGGCCCCATCAACGAGATCGCCAACATCATCGCCGAGCTGCAATCGGCCTTTGCCGCGGGCGAGCGCGTGTTCCGCCTGATCGACGAGCCGAGCGAACAACCCGATCAGCCCGACGCCCTGCCGCTTCCCAAGACCTGCGGCGACGTGCGCCTCACGGACGTCAGCTTCGGGTACGAGCCGGAGAAGTGCGTGCTGCACAACCTGTCCCTGAGCGCGCGTCCGGGCTCTGTGACGGCCATCGTCGGGCCGACCGGCGCCGGCAAGACCACAATCATCAACCTGCTGATGCGCTTCTACGACCCCAACAGCGGCCTCATCAGCGTGGACGGACACGACATCACACACGTTCGCCGCGCCGATCTGCGCGCCTGCTACGCCATGGTGCTACAGGAAACCTGGCTGTTCAACGGCACCGTCTATGACAACCTGACCTACGGCAACCCGAACGCCAGCCTTGAGGACGTCCAGCGCGCCTGCCGCCTGGCGCACATCGATCACTTTGTCGAGCAGCTGCCCAACGGCTACGATACCGTGCTTTCCGAAAACGGCGGCAACATTTCTAAGGGGCAGAAGCAGCTTCTGACCATCGCGCGCGCCATGCTACTCGATGCCGGAATGCTCATACTCGACGAAGCCACCTCCAACGTCGATACGCAGACCGAAAAGGCCATTCAGGACGCCATGATCGAGCTGATGCGCAACAAGACCTGCTTCATCATCGCGCACCGGCTGTCCACGATCGAAAACGCCGACAACATTCTCGTCGTCAAGGACGGCGACATCGTCGAGCAGGGCCGCCACACTGAGCTTTTGCAAAAGGGCGGCTTCTACGCGCAGCTCTACCGCGCGCAGTTCGAGCACTGAAAAGACAGCTGAATATGGTACAAGTTATCCCCGTCATCCACAATAGCTTGTGGATAACGGGGATTTCACATTCATATCACGTCAATAAAACCATGTTAATGTACAAAAAAGGCCCCGAAAACTTTTGTTTTCGAGGCACTGGTGCGGGAAACAGGACTTGAACCTGCATGTCCTTAGCGAACACTAGAACCTGA